>JAGFXG010000030.1 GCA_017860985.1 Deltaproteobacteria bacterium | reverse complement strand
CGTTTTACCGCATCTCTCAATCCACATAAACGAGGATCTAATTCCCCCGGCGCAGAGTTTCGGGTTCCCTTTTTTTTGAAATATCTGACGAATCTATCGCCAAGTCTTTTAAGCTTTCCCATCATATCGATACAATTCTTTCAAAATGACTATCCGTTCGTTAAAATGGCTGAATAGCAATCTCAGGCACTAACTTTTATCATCCTGCTTAACGCCAGGACTCATGGAAAGGCGCTGAACCGACAGGGCAGCATCTAAAAAAACGCTTCCTGCAAAATCCGCCTTTCGAGTATTGAATACAGAAAAGATGAAACCACTGTCGCACCACTCATAATTATCATACAAATGCGAATCCATTTTGGAAATTGCCGTCGTAATGGAATAGTTGCCTTTCCCCAAATTCATGACAAATTCAAAACAGAAGACCAGTTGCTCGCCCACCGACAGATGTTCAATGGTTTGACCCAGCCGATAGCTGTTGATGCCATACATCATTTGCCCGAACCGATCCCTGATCATAAATCCCATCACGGCTTCTTCAGTCGGCTTGTTGACCCGGGCCGTGATCTCCAGTCTCACGTTTGTTCCTGTCTCAACCGCTTCCACCGGTTTTCCATCCCCGGTCAGTAGCCTAACCTCCGAAACGGTGATCTCACCACCGCCAGAAATGGTTTTAACTTTTCCGAAAGCGTTGCGTTCCTGCCTGATTAAACTGACATCGCGCGCGGCAAGCAGGGCGTGGTAGAAATCCATGGCTTCTTCCGCCGGCCCTTCCTTGACGACCTTTCCTTCATGCAAGACGATCACCCGACCACAGATAGATTGAATCGCACTGCGATCATGAGAAACCAGCAGCAGCGTTGTGCCCTCCTCCTGGAAGGAACGGATTTTACGGAAACTTTTGTGCTGAAAATAGGAATCACCGACCGATAGCGCTTCATCCACAATCAGCAGATCCGGTCTCTTTGCCGTTGCCACAGCAAAGGCCAAACGAACGAACATGCCGCTGGAATACGTCCGCACCGGCTGATCAATATAGTCCCCGATTTCCGCAAAAGCCTCGATCTCTGGCAGGAGCACCTGAATTTCATCAACGAGTAAACCAAATAGCTGTCCAGCCATGATAACATTTTGACGACCGGTGAATTCGGGATGGAAACCCATGCCCAATTCCAGAAGCGCTGCAACCCGGCCGTTCATTTCTACGATTCCTGTTGTCGGCTGGATGGTACCGGCAATGATCTTCAGCAGTGTGGACTTTCCGGCACCGTTCATGCCGACAATGCCAACCGCCTCACCATGCCGTATCTCACAGTTTACGTCCTGCAGAACCCAGTGATCATGGTGCCGGGGACGGGAAGATGGCAGACACCATTCCGCCAGGCGTGACCAGTTACTGAAATATTGTTTATACGCTTTCCCGAGATTTTGAACACGCAGAATCGTCATAAGATTTCATCCATCATTTCGCTGGCGCGTCTCCGGTATAAACTGACGGCCAGCAGGTACTCGACTGCCGCCATGATGACTGCCGTAACAAGAGTTGACCAATGCGTTCATTGCCCATATAAGAGAATCGACTGATACGCGACTACAACAGATACAATAGGATTGAGGCAAAACCATGGCAGTATTGCTTCAGGCAGAAAAACTGAATCAACCATCAGCATGGACTAGACTTCCAAGAACTTTGTCAGGAAAGAACGAGTTTGGACAAACAGATGAGTAGACTTTCCCTGCAATAATTGTCTGAGTCCGGCTGTTTTGCGCCATGTTTTCCTGCACTTTGAAATCAGCCATCCTTCATCGAACATGCCACACACCTGGAAGACCATTTTCAATCGCTCTTCGGCAACGGCTTTTGAACAATACATTTTCAGACTTTCAACTGCGCAGCGCGACATACGCAAATAGCGATTCGGATCATTTTTTGCCACCGTATAACTTTCCTGATAGGCGTGATACAGGGATTCCCAGTTGATCCGATACCGAAAGGTACGCAGCGCACATCGCGGGTCATGCGGCCAGTGAATCCATTCCATGCTCGATTTGACCACAAAAGCATTGTCACTGTTGACATAGTCTTCCATGGCTGTGTGCGCAGGCGCAACGGCCGGTTTGCCCGCGGACATATATTCCATCAGCGGCAGACACTGGCCCTCTCCATGCGCTGTATTCACCACATAGGTGGATTCCCGGATGAGTTTTGCATAACTGTCATCATCTAAAAACCCATGCAAAGCAACGACACGGCACTTAAACGGCGCCAGCTTCTTGATTTCTCTGATGATGAGTCCCCGAACCGTCTCATAATCATAATAAGCCAGTTTCATCACCAGAGTCACGTCTTCCACTTCCCGAAATGCCCAGCAAAATCCCCAGAGCAGGTCCATCCAGTTTTTTCTACCATCATTGGGATTGAAAACGGTTGTGTAAATAATGCCCTCCAAATGTAGACAAGCTTTTTTACCGTGCGCGGAAGAAGATGATCGTTGTTCGACAAATCCTGTCTTGTCGTCTTGAATCGTCGTTACCGCACTGCACCCTTTGAAGTCAATAAAGTTAACATCCAATGTCAAATCGACTCCATCAGACCGGGCGGAGGTTTTTTCCTCCCGGTATAGTTTTGCATAATCATCCCATACTGGCGCGGGAATGGACCATACCGGGAAATCCTTGCCCATAGCCAGTTGAACTGACCGCACGGCAAAGCTGGAATGGGTAATAGTGCGTCCCTGCCTGCGAAACACGTTCCGCCAATCATTGCGGGGATCTCCTCCCCACACATCTGTCGGCAGCATCAGGTACTCCCAGGCAAAGACGGATATGGTGGGACACTGAAGATCCATAGTTGTTTTGAAAGGCGGTGTGAAGGATAAAAAAAGGCAGGGCTCGCCTCGAGCCTGACAATTCTGATAGATGGCATCCACTTCCGACGCGGGATTTCTGACTTCAATGACGAAAGCGAATTTCTCCAGCACTGGACGGTATTTTTTCAAAACGAAATAGTAACTGTAGTCCAGCCCGCCAATATTGGCGGCTATGCTTCCTTTAGATTCAGCGGAATGAACAATAATGACCATACGATTTACTTAAGATTAAAAAATGTTTTCAATTGTTTTGTTACGGCATCGACGGAGGAATACTCTTTCATTTTCAGACGGGCGGCTTCGGCCATTCCCCGATAAACGTCTGGTTTATTTTTAACAATATCATAGCTCTGGCGATAAGCGTTCATCAGAGATTCCCAATCAATGCGATATTTTAAAGCCCGGAATAGTTCTCTTGGATCATGCGGCCATATTGCAGGCTCGACACCGGACTGCACAATCAGCGTTGACGATTCCTCCACATAGTCCGCCAGTGAGGTATGGCAGGGCGCAATGGCCGGCTTGCCACAGGACATGAATTCCATCAGCGGCAGACACAAACCTTCACATCGGGCCGCATTCACGTAAAAAGACGTGGCCGCAATCAATTTTTCATATTCTGCACCATCCAGATAACCGTGCAGTGCGATAATCCGGCACTTAAAGGGCCACATCTGCTGATACATAAAATGCAACCGCCCCAGGAAACTTGATACTGAATGGTGGGTCATTTTCAGAACAAGCGTTGCGTCTTCCACCTCCTGAAAAGCGGCGCAAAAAGCTTTGACCAAGTCGATCCAGTTTTTCCGGTCATCACCCGGATTGAACACAGACGTGTATACAACGCCCTCAAGCGATACGTGACGCAGGGAATCGCCGCTTACTGTTTGCTGTATTTTACCCGACTGGCCTGCATCTGCGGACAATTCGAGATAATGAAGACCCACCCCCATGGAACGGGAATCCCTGGCACCCGGAACCGGTGTTAAATCAAGATCGGAAAATTTGAGAACATTTTCCGGTTGGTCCAGATGGAACAAAAGATCCGTTTCAGCCAAGCCTCCTGCAATCTTGATCTTCTTTTCGTCACGTCCCAGGGATATCGATATTTCCCGATTGGCATTCTGCTCATATCCGCTCAGGCTCAACTTTATCCGTACCTCTCCGGCTAATTTGAAGGGAAGCAGAATCCAGGGGTTCTCAATGCGTGACCAGGTGCCCCATGATTCAGGCTCGTAAAATCCCCCCAGATACACGTGGAAATCATCGCTCAGACTGAAACCCATTCGGATCGTACCGCCCGGAAATGGATTGAAGCAAAACCCATCAAACGAATTCTTGATCTCAAAAGAATCGGATGTGATGGCATAGTTACGACTATCAATAATGTTGCCCCGGAATGTCAACTCCATTTGAGCATTCTGAAAAGCATGGTGCTCACTGATAAATGCCGCGAAATCGTCCCAGACCGGAACCGGAATCGAGGCAACGGGAAAATCCTGCCCCATTGCTTTTCTGACCGCATCTGCAGAATAACGGGAAAGGGTGATGGTTCGTCCATGATCTGCGAAAACATTTCTCCAGTCATTTTTATGATTTCCATCCCACACTTCATCCGGAATACGATCAAACTCCCAGGCAAAAACACTAACGGTCGGGCAGCGCAGACCGACAGCGGATTTATTGGGAGGTGAAAAAGAGATAAAAACGCATTCCTCGCCCCGCTTGAGGCAGTCGTCATAAATTGCATCGACTTCCTTCTCGGGGTCACTGACCAAAACCACCTGACCCAGTTCCCGCAATACAGGCAGGAATCCCCGCAAGACAAAGTAGTAGCTGTATTCGGGCATGCCCAAGCTGTTATTTAATTTTTCTTCGCTAACTTGAGAGTATGCAATGAATATCATTTGTTAAATATTTAGTCCTTAATCGGGAGTCGTAACAAACGATTAACATCCTGTTCAGAAAAAATCTAAATTGTTTTTTTGTTTCTTCGACGCTAGAAACCCTTATGTGCCTTTAATTTTGTACCAAACACGGCCGACATATTCGCGTATCACCAGGGTGTTGTTGAAAAGCCATCGCGATTGCGGAATAAACCGGACAGCCGCCGTACCTATCGTTGACGCGTATAGAAAACCTGCCGGCAGAGGCTGCACATTTTTAAAATATTTTCTAAATTCCGCTTCGCTTCTTTTCATGTGCCAGGCCGATGTCACCAGACCGATTCTGATGTCTTTGTCGGTAAATATTTTATTGAACTCCACGGCATGTTCATGCGTGTTACGCGATTTGGCCTCAAGGCGGATTCTGTGGCCGGGAACACCCAATGATTCGGCCATTTGCGCCATCAGCTCCGCCCCGGATACCCTGCTGTCTCCCTTACCGGAACAAACAAGGTATTTGGCACCGCATTGCTTATACATCCGAACACCATGCACCAGTCTGACCGTGGTGGTTTCACCGGGAAACGTTTTATTTATTATGTTGATGTCATAATCTTTTCCGCCCAGCACCACAATGGCATCAGCAACATATTTATTTTCAATCGGAAGGCTCTTGATATAATCCTTCTCAAGGTTGTAACTCAGATAATTGGACACGGGCTGAATACTGAATCCATAAAGTAAAACAATGATAAAAAACAAAAACAAGCCGCCTCCCTTTTGCTTCCCGAAAAATGATGACATCAAAAATGAAATGAGCAGAAGGACAAAAATGATGAAGACGGGATCAATAAAGGATTTTAACAAATCATACATTTATGGCACCATTTACCTCTGTGTTTTTTTTTATTATAAAAAGAATCGAGAGCCTCGCGCAAGCCCATCCTTCGGCATACCGGTTAAGGACGGTCGCGTGCCATGACCTGGAAGGAAATACGCGAATATCTCTGTTTGTCGCGCGAACAACGATTTTTAAAATAAATGTAATAATGTAATGATGATACAGCTCCGCTCTTTCAGTTACACACCTGCCTTCCGGCGTGACCTGAATAAACATATGTAAATATAAAACAACATCAATATTGTCAAATATTTATTCGTGAAATCATCGCTTTAAAAACGGGGTGTATAACCTCAATGCCTCTCGTCGCGGCATTCTGTAACTTAAGAAAATATCCATGCTATGGCAAATCGGCATGATAATTCAGGTAAAAGCGAAGGATATCGAACATATACGAGAAAAAATCCCTCGCAACGGAGGGGATAATACCCGGAAGTCTGTTGCGGCAAAATTTCCAAAGCCGTTTTCGGGATTCATGCCCGTGATTCATCATAAACGGTCGCGGTTCGGGCCGTTTTGACAGCCTTGATAAAAACATCTCATCTGGAGGAGAAATGCCACTTAATGATCTGTAAATACGTGAATAATTTCCGACGAAGACCAGCCGCCATGCCCAGCGTGAAAATTACTCCAACAACATTGAGCAGCGTATCCACCAGCAGCCGCAGAAAAATGATCACTGCCGCCGTCCGGTAATACGCCCCCCCATGCCATTTGCGAAGGAACTGGTAACGCGAACGGTAGAATTCTATGCGCGAACGTACGTTTTGGCCGATGCTCTGTCCCTGAAGATGATAAACCAGGGCGTCCGGCACCTGATAAACCCGCCAGCCGGCACGCTTCATCGCGTATGCCAGGTCCGTCTCTTCAAAAAAGAAAAAGTAACGCTCGTCAAAGACAGCGACATCATCAAGTGCCTTTTTGCGGATCAGCATGCACGCACCGATGGCTGAATCCACTTCCAGCGGCGCGGCATGTTCATACCTTTTGCTGGGATATTTTGCGGGGAAAAGATATTCCATAAGCGACGTGTTGGCGGCAAGAGTCAACAGTGTCGGAAACGCGGCGACGGAATTCTGTTTGCTTCCGTCGGCATTGAGCAGTTGGCCGCAGACAATCGCGGTGTCGGGGGTAGCTTCCGCAAAAGCCCATAATTTTCTGGATGCACCGTTCGTCAGGACCGCATCCGTGTTGATGAGCAGGGCATATTTGCCTTTCATCACGGCGAAACCCTGATTGTTGGCGGCGCCGAATCCGCGGTTTTCCCTGTTGGCAATAGTCCTGACCTGCGGATATTTTTCAGCCAGCATCCCGGCCGATCCGTCCGTGGAGGCGTTATCCACAACGATAATTTCATACGTCAGGGATTCTGCTGTTTTGATGATGGAGTCCAGGCAGTCCTGCAGAAGATCTCTGGTGTTCCAGTTGACAATAACGAATGAGATATCCATTTCACATCACTTCCGGGGCAGGCTTTTTTCCCATCTTTTGGCATGTTTTAAAAACACATACTCTGCGGAATTTACCGCAATGATCAAGCCGGGAACGCCATCCAGAAAACCGAGCTTCCAGAGATAACATTCGAGAAATTTTCCAAAGGCGTGAACAAGCCCCGCCGCGACAAACCAGCCTCCCCGGGGATGGCCCTGCCCCGCGTAGATTTCCGAAAAGCGGTTCATGGTGACCACCTGATCGGAGATGCCCCGATAGACATAGTGCAGCATGGGATTTGTCAGATGCTTCACCTCGCCCTCCACAACAAGTTTGTCATGCGGATTCACGCCCTGCCACCTTCCCCTGCTCCGGCGAACCAGTCGCACTTTGCGGTCCGGATACCAGCCGCCATGCCTGATCCAGCGCCCCAGATACCTCGATAATCGGGGCATGGAAAAGCCGCATGTCTCCATCCCGGCGACGGATACCGCATCACATATCTCCGTCGCCAGCGCAGCAGGGATCTCCTCATCCGCATCCAGGCAAAGAATCCACTCGTGGGTTGCCGCATCCAGGGCAAATTGCTTTTGGGCGACGTATCCCGGCCAGGCGTTCGATACCACGCGGGCACCCGCCTTCCGGCAGATGTCCTGCGTGCCGTCGGTACTTCCGGAATCCACAACAACGATCTCGTCGGCAAAGCTCAGGCTTTTAAGCAGGTTCCCGATTCGATCTGCCTCATCCTGGGCGATAATGGCCGCACTGATCTTCGGTTTTTCCAAGGTAATCTTCTTTTTTGTCAGGTTAAATCATTCGGCCGCGCATTTTCCGGCCCCTCTGAGTCTCATTTTGACCATTTCCAGTTTTGCACAAGCAGACCGGCTGCGGCCGCATGTCCGGCAGGCGACCAGTGATCATCATAATCCAGATAGAATTTCCGTCCGGCAGGCGTCCTTCGGGCAAAACTTTCAAAATCAATAACGGTCACATCCCGGTGGGCCAGACCGTACTCCCGCAAAACCCACCTTCGATTGTCCGCCTGATCATTCCTGTACAGAATAGATTTGTCGGATGTGTCGATGATGTAAAGGGGACTTTCCCCGACACCTTTACGCAGGCGATCAAGACAGTACAGAAAAAACTCTTTGCGCTCCGGATCAAAGGTCGCCTGAGCGGGCGGATCCATGGGAGGAGGAAAACTGTATCCCGGCGGCGCCTTGTCTATCGTCAGCGATTCCTTGATTCTTTTGCTGAAAATAGGCCTGATGATGCGGGCGTGATAGGCGTGCAGATAGGAGCCCCTGCGGAACTTGTCCCAAGACCAGTGACCGGGCTGCTGCCTTGCCACCATGGCGATGAAATCTTTTTCATCATCGGGTCCGGGATGATATTCGATATCGAAGACGCCGGGCGAAACTTTTTTCATGCCGCCCAGCAGATCGTTAGGGCAAAACACATAGACGACCGCAACCGGCTTCAGCATGTCCCTGTACAATTCAAACGAGCGGACAATCAGGTCAATGTCCCACGCGGGCATCGCGAGGTTGATGACCTGATAGGCGGCGTCCTTCTTCTGTAATTCTTTTTCCAGAATCCTGCCAACGGTCTGATCCCATTGTACGCCCCACCCAAAAGCGAAGGAATCGCCCAGAACCACGACATTTTTTCTGCCGGGCGACAAATCCCAGTCCGGCCCTCGAAAACCCTGATTGTTAATATCAACATCATAGTCGAGCTGGCCCGGATAATACTGTTTCACGCCGTGCAGATTCTTCTGGAGTGTATAGTGAAGCTGAGGGTGAAACTGCCCGTAAAGCCCGACAATCACAGGACGTCTCACCTGATAGACGGCTTCTTCAATCGTTTTAATTTTCAAAAACGGCAGAAAGATCTCCACGAGCACCAGAACGATGCAAAGGGAAAAAATCAGCAGCAGAATATTGGCCGTGTAACGTTTAAAAAAAATCCCTAGAGAACCCTTCATAGCCCTTTATGCCTTT
>JAGFXG010000263.1 GCA_017860985.1 Deltaproteobacteria bacterium | reverse complement strand
CCTGCCTACAACGATGTAGTCGGCTCCTGCCCGAATCGCCTCAAAGGCGCTGAGCGTCCTTTTTTGATCATCTTTCACGGGTTCATCAGCACTGCGAATGCCGGGTGTCACGATGACAAAATCTTTACCGCAGACACTCCTAACGGCAGCAGTGTCTCGGGGCGAAGCCACAACGCCTGATGCTCCAGCCATATAAGCCATTTTCGCCAGGTGCATTACCAGATCATCCGTGGTTTTTTCAAATCCGATTTCCAAAAGATCGCTGTCATTCAGACTGGTCAACACGGTCACTGCCAGAACAACAGGGCTTTTGACGCCGCGTTTGCCGGCACAGGCGGCCACGGCATCGATAGTTTCCCGAATCATCCTGCTGCCACCGGCTGCATGAACATTGAACATATCAACATTCAAGGCAACCGCGGCCTCAGCGGCTCGGGCCACCGTGTTGGGGATATCATGAAATTTCAAGTCAAGAAAGACACTGCCCCCCTTATGCTTGATGGTTTCGACAATCTTCGGCCCGACCGATGTAAATAATTCTTTGCCCACTTTAAACATGCCGACATGGCCGGAAAGAAGGTCTATCCAGGACAATGCCTCCTCATAACCCGCGGCATCAAGGGCAAATATCAGCCTGTCTTTGGGGTTGCTACTCGAGATACTCTTCATCGCCGATAAACTCTGTGTTATCAGGAATCGGTTTAAAATCCTCCTGGGATCCCTTCAAAAACTCGGGATGGGCATAAACAACCTTCCCCGAGGCAATTTCTCTCAGTGCCAGAACAATCTCCCGGTTTTTGCTTTCCATCAGCGGTTTGGAACCTTTGAGCAACTGGCGTGCCCGCTGGGAAGCCAGTGACACCAGGCCGAATCTCGTTTCGGCCACCCTTAAAGAATCTTCTATTGTAACTCTTGCCATGAATATGGTACCTCCTCAACATTTCCGCATTAATATAACTTAAAAATACGATCAATTTTACCATGCAGACGGTTAGTTTTACATTTCTCCGCGCGGTAGATCGAAATCATCTGTTGCACAGCTGTTTCCAGATTTTCGTTAAAAATCGAATATTCATACCACAAAACTTCTTTTAATTCACTATTTGCCTGGGAAAACCTTGTTTTTATGGCTTCCTGACTTTCATGCCCCCGTTTTTCAAGACGTTTCATAAGCTCATCCGTATCGGGAGGCAACACAAATACGAAAACGGCGTCTGGAAACTGTTTTTTAATGGCCTTCGCACCGCGTGGTTCAATATCCAGCAGCAGGTCTTTCCCCTGATTCAGGACATCGTTGATCGCGTTGACGGATGTACCATAAAAATGTCCGTAATTCTCAACCCATTCGACAAACTCACCTTCATCAATCCGTCGCTGAAAATCGTCACGGGAAATAAAGTAGTAATCCTTTCCATCGATCTCATTGGGGCGCGGTGTCCGCGAGGTATAGGAAACGGAAAATTCAATTTCCGGACATGCCGCAAGCAACCTTCGGCAAATGGTACTTTTCCCCGCTCCGGAAGGCGCGGAAATCACAATGATTAAACCCTTATCTATCAATGGCTTACTCAATATTCTGTGCCTGTTCACGCAACTTGCCCAGTTCACTTTTAACTTCGATGACCTGGCGGGCAATTTCCGCATCGTTCCCTTTGGAACCGATCGTATTAATTTCACGGTTCATTTCCTGCAGAAGGAAGTCTATTTTCCTTCCTTCCGCCTCATCGCTTTGCAGCAGGGCTTCGAACTGACCGATATGGCTTTGCATACGAACAATCTCTTCGGTAATATCGCATCGATCCGCCATGACAGCCACTTCCTGGGCCAGACGGCCAGCGTCGAGCTCCAATCCCGCCGTCAGTTCCTTAATCCTTTCTGACAGGCGTTTTTGATACTCCAGCACAACCTGCGGCGCACGCAACCGAATTTCTCCCATTATTGAACCAATGGTCTGAAGCCTCATCTGCATATCCGAAAACAGCACGATTCCTTCATCCTGTCTCATATTGACCAGTATCGACAACGCTTCCTGCAACATTTTTTCCACCGAATTTAAAAAATCGGCATCCAGCTGGGTTTCCGCAGGCGGCGTAAAAATGTCGCGAAAGCTGATAAGGCTTTTGATGCTGATGGGCTCCTGAATATTGAATTCTGTTTTCATCCGGCTCAAAACATCAAAGTAGCCTCGGGCAATGTCCATATTCAAATTCACTTTTGACGTATCGCTGCATTCACCCTCCAACCGGATCGAAACATCAATACGGCCGCGCTTGAATCTTTCCGCTATCTTCTTCTTATACTCCATTTCGAGCGGATAAAGCGAAGCCGGCATCCTGAGGGCAATTTCAAGAAACCGATGGTTGACCGATTTGGCTTCCACGATAATATTCCGTCCGTCACAAAGACCTTCCACCCGGCCGTAGCCCGTCATACTTTTAATCATATTAAACCTTCTTGCGAAATTATGCTGTTTTATATCGGGTCAAGTTTTTTTTAACTGCAAAAGATATCGCGTACGGATAGCATCCAGCATTGCCAGTTGTTTCTCGTCCGCGTAATCCGGATATGTCCAGGGCATGGAACAAAACTTCTTTCCCTGGTAGATCAGCGTCAAATCTGCATAAATCCCGCTGTGCAGATAAGGCCTGTGAGTATAACCCTTGCCAGTGGCGAGAATCAGGTGAGCCTGTGACAGATATCCCGGATCAATGTTCACCGTCCTGTGATGATCAACAGCCGTTTCTTTTTCGATCTCGTTTGTCGCAAGCTTAATATCCGGTAAATTTTCCGGCCGGATTAACTCCTCCATGGACAAAAAACGCCGCACAAGTTTCCCGCCCATTTCCGGATGATAATAATCAGTATAATCAAAGGGAACCTGCGCGCTTACGAAATCAGGCTGACCATAAAGGGCAGACAGACGGCGGATAGTATCATTTAACATGCCGGCCGCCTGCGCAAAAACGCTGAATACCAATTTAACCGGCAGGGCCTGTGTCGGTTCACTCATAATACACTGATCAGTTCTTCCCTGGAAACGGTTGATGTTCCCACCTTGCCTACAACGATGCCTGCCGCATGATTTGCCAGGGACGTTGCTTCTTTCAGATTCGCCTTCGCTGCCAGAGAAAGAGCCAGCACACCGATGACAGTATCCCCAGCCCCTGTAACGTCGTATACCTCCTTGGCCTGCGCGGGAAAATGCGTGTGGGCGATCCTGGGCCTTCTTTCAAAAAGGCTCATGCCTTCTTCTCCGCGCGTCACCAGCAAAGCCTGAAAATCATATTTTGCAAGCAGTGTCTCTCCCAGCTTTAACAGATC
>JAGFXG010000262.1 GCA_017860985.1 Deltaproteobacteria bacterium | reverse complement strand
TTAAAGAATCCCCAGTTGGCCAAAGGCGACCAGATTATCGCTCTGCCGACACTGGTCCGAAAGCTTCCCGAGCCGATTAAAAAGATTATAGGGGATCTGGCAAACACAGAGCGCGTTCTGGTCGGGCTGGATATTCGGCCGATCTCTTAACTTTTTGGAGAAACAACCATGGCAGGCAAAAAAGCAAAGTCAAGCACTCAGGAATTCGAAAAAGCAGCAGCGATGCCCGATCGCACAAAGCACATTCTTCGGTTGTACATTACAGGAATGACTCCAAGGTCAACCCGGGCCATCGCCAATGTCCGGACTCTCTGCGAGCAATACCTGAAAGGCGAATACGAACTCAAGGTGATCGATATATATCAGCAGCCCAAGCTGGCCGCAGGAGAACAGATAATTGCCACCCCGACGCTGATCAAGAAACTCCCCCTGCCGCTCAGAAAGCTCATAGGCGACATGTCGGATACGGAAAAGTTTCTTATCGGCATTGATTTAAGAACCAAGAAGACAGAAGTCGGAAGTCAGAAGTCAAAATGAAATATTCTTCCGGATACTACCTTCCGTCTTCTGTTGGAATGAGAGCTAATCAATGAACAAAAATGATAAAACACGCCAGCAACTTTTGGATGATTTACAGGAACTTTCAGAGCGGATGACAGAATCCGAGGAAACGCTGCGCGCCATTCTGAGTGGTGAAGTGGATGGCCTCGTTGTCAAAACGGCGGAAGGTGACCGCGTTTTTACACTATCGGGCGCCGATCATCCTTACCGGATCATGATCGAAACCATGAACGAAGGGGCCGTCACCATAGCCGCGGACGGCACGATCCTTTTCAGTAACCAGCGGTTTGCAGATATCGTCTCGGGATCTCTGGAAAAAGTTATGGGATCTTCAATCTACCAATACTTTTCATCAACAGACCTTTCCTTATTTAAGGGTTTGCTTGAGCAGGGCTTAAAAGAAAACAGTAAGCTGGAACTGGCCTTAAAAACCGGAAGCAAAAAGTCTATCCCTGTATTGCTTTCCATCAGCGCACTCAGGCAAGCGGATATACAAGGCGCGGTGTGCATGGTGATTACCGACCTGACTCAGCAAAAGCGCAATGAAGCAATGAGGGTCGAGGAGCAGGCGCTGCAAAAAGCCCATGACAAGCTTGAGGAGCAGGTCGAGGAGCGGACGGTTGAACTGCGGACCGCGCTTTCTGAAATTCAGGCGATGAAAGAACAGCTCGAGGTCGAGAATATTTACTTCCGTCACGAGAACAAAATGAAACATCAGTTTGAAAACATAATCGGGCAAAGTGACGGCCTCAAGTATGTCCTCTACCGGGCCGAGCAAGTGGCCCCGACCAATACAACGATCCTCATTCTCGGGGAAACCGGAACGGGAAAAGAGTTGATCGCTGACGCCATCCATAACCTGAGCCCCCGCAAGGACCGGCCTTTGTTTACGGTCAACTGTGCCGCCCTTCCGGCCAATTTAATCGAAAGTGAATTATTCGGCCGTGAAAAGGGCGCGTTTACCGGGGCTGATGCCCGGCGGATCGGCCGGTTTGAAGTGGCCAATGGTTCCACCCTTTGCCTCGACGAAATCGGGGAACTGCCGCTGGAATTGCAGGCCAAGCTCCTGAGAGTCATTCAGCATCACGAGTTTGAGCGCCTGGGATCGTCCCATACAATCAAAATTGATGTGCGGATCGTGGCAACGACCAATCGAGACCTTACCGAAGAGGTACGCCAGGGCCGGTTCCGGCAAGACCTTTTCTACCGCCTTAACGTCTTCCCCATCACGGTTCCGCCGCTCAGGCAGCGAAAAGATGACATCCCGCTGTTGGTTGGATCCTTCATCGAGCGGTTTTCCAGAAAACTGGGTAAACGGATCACCTCAATCTCGAAGGAGACGATGCATACACTGCAGGAATACCCATGGCCCGGCAATGTCCGGGAACTGGAGAGCATCATCGAACGGGCTGTCATCCTGAGTCCCGGCCCGGTTTTACAACTGGTAGATAAATTAAAGATATCAGCCCCGCCTATTTCAGCAGCCGTGAGAACCCTGGAAGAAACAGAGCGAAACCAGATTATGAAAATCCTTGAAGAAACCGGATGGCGTATTGAGGGCCATGACGGGGCCGCCGCAATCCTGGGAATCCACGCCAGTACCTTGCGCGCGAGGATGCATAAACTCGGGATAACAAGGCCGGAATCACAAGAATGAGATTGCCCTGTTTCAGGAAACTGTGATATATCTATCACTATGAAAAAACAAACAAAACAAGCAAGCAACAGACATAAACGGGAGAAATCTCCCCCTGCCCTGAAAAGCAGGACGGGTAAGTTAACAACATCATCTCCCGCAGCGCTTTCCAGCACCCCCTTGAGGGGTAGAAAAGTGCAGAAAAAAGCTTCCCGCCTGCTGAAAGACACACCGTCCAAGCCGGAGAGTCTCTATTTTCCCGTTGTCGGCATCGGCGCCTCCGCCGGCGGGCTGGAAGCCCTCGAGCAGTTTCTGCGGAAGGTGCCCGATGCAAGCGGCATGGCCTTTGTCATTGTCCAACACCTGGACCCGACCCATAAAGGAATCATGCATGAACTCCTTGGGCGCGCCACTTCCATGGAGGTTTTTCAAGTTAAAGACCGTATGCGGATTAAACCGAATTGTGTCTATGTGATTCCACCAAACAAAGACATGTCTATTCTGCATGGCGTGCTGCACCTGTTCGATCCTACGACTCCCCGCGGCCTGCGTCTCCCGATCGACTTCTTCCTGCGTTCACTCGCCGAAGACCGGCAGGAGAAGAGTATCGGCGTCATCCTGTCCGGCATGGGCTCAGACGGCACGATGGGACTCAAGGCCATCAAGGAAAAGATGGGCGTGACGCTGGTGCAGGACCCTCTCTCGGCCAAGTTCGACAGTATGCCCAAAAGCGCGATTGGGGCAGGGCTTGCCGACTTCGTTGCTCAGGCGGAGGATTTGCCCGGAAAGATTATCGACTATCTGAGACACGCCCTCGTCATCTCCAGAACGAACTTACCCCTGGAAGAGAAGGATCAAAGCGCCCTGGAGAAAGTCCTCATCCTGCTTCGGTCCAAGACCGGCCACGACTTCTCCCTGTACAAGAAGAACACCGTTTACCGCCGGATCGAGCGGCGCATGAACATTCACCAGATCAGCAGAATCGCGGCTTACGTCCGTTACCTGCAGGAAAATCCCCAGGAAGTGGAGCTTCTCTTCAAGGAACTCCTGATCGGCGTGACCAGCTTTTTCCGCGATGAAGCGGCATGGGAGTACCTTCGACAAAAAGCCATTCCGGCGCTTATTAAAA
>JAGFXG010000261.1 GCA_017860985.1 Deltaproteobacteria bacterium | reverse complement strand
TTGATGATATAGTCCTGAATGCTCCGCAGTTCGGCAAGGTCATGCCCGCCGGCTTCATCAAGCACAGCATAAGAAAAGCCCCATCCGAGACTGGTAGCATCAGGACCGAGGACGGGATTGACATCGGCAGGTATTTTGTTTTTTACCGCTTGAAGGTATTCGAGGATACGGCTTCTGGCCCAATAGATATCCGTCCCCTCTTCAAATATAACATAGATGAATGAACTGCCTAAATATGAAAAGCCGCGCACCGCCTGCACTTTCGGGGCGGCAAGCAGCGTTGAAGCAATCGGATAGGTAATCTGATCTTCCACCAGATCAGGACTGCGTCCCGTCCACTCCGTATAAATGATCACTTGCGTGTCACTCAGGTCCGGAAGGGCGTCAAGAGGCGTATGCTTCAAAGCCCAGAGACCCCAGATAATTGCCAAAGCCATCAGCAGAAAAACTGCGAATTTATTCCGGGCACAAAATTCAATTATTCTGGCGATCATAGGCAGACCCTTTTTTATTTCATTTAGGGTTGGAAAGAGGTTTGATCCCTTTGAGCTGCGCCTCGGAATCGATCAGGAAATTGGCCGAAGAGGCCACTTTTTCTCCCGCCCTTAGACCACGCAATACTTCTACGGATTCATCGGCTTTAAGCCCTGTCTCGATCTCACGCGGTTCAAAAATACCATCGCCCTGATCCACATAAACCACCTGGCCCCTGCCTGTATCAATGACAGCCGAATCAGGAATCATGAGTTTCTTTCCCATATCGACCCGGATTAACACATTGGTAAACATCTGAGGCTTCAGTTGGCCTTCAGGATTGGGAAGTGTCATGCGTACTTTAGCCGTTCGTGTTTCCGCGGAAAAGACAGGATAAATATAATCAATCCGGGATGTCCATTCTCTACCCGGAAAATAACTCAACGTGACTTTTACAGGCTGGCCAATGCGAACTGCTGATAATTCATATTCATAGATATCAGCCACAATCCAGACGTGAGAAAAGTCGGCTATGTCGAAGAGCTTCTCTCCCGGCATAACCTTCATCCCCTGAACGGCCATTTTCTGGGTGATATAACCACTGACAGGACTGAAAAGCGTGAGGGTGCGGATTGGCTTACCCGTCTGCTCAATCTTCCTGATCTGTTTCTCTGAGATGTCCCAGAGTCTGAGTCTTTGCCTGGTTGCCTCCAGCATGGCCTTTGCATCCTGCTCCAGCAGCTGGTTCATGACAGACGGCAGTTCCTGCGTTTCCGCTTTGGTATCATGATGATGATTTTCATGCGGAATTGAACGTGTTTGCTTTCCTGCCCATTTTCTTGTATTGATGAATTCCTGCTGTGTGGCCACAAGTTCAGGACTGAAGATTTCCGCCAGCGGCTCTCCTTTTTTCACATATCTGCCCGTGTAATCCACGTAGAGCTTCTCAATCCAACCTTCGATTTTTGTATTAACGGTGGCCTGGTTTCTCTCGTCAATTTCTATTCGTCCCACCGTCCGGATAGTCTTTTGAATGGGCTTGACGGCTACCATGATAGTCCTGACGCCTATGCGCCGTTGTAGTTCCGGCGTAATCTCGACCTGTGGAGCCTCCTGCACTGCTTGTTCCGGTTGTTGTCTCTCAGGCGGTGCTTTTGCTTGAACAGTTGCAGCTTTAGGTTTCTCAATAACGGACGGGGGAGTTCCATGCCCGGCGTGCCCCTGAGCCTGGATTGTTACGGGAATTAAAGGAATGACGGCGATAGCTATTATTGCACTCAACTTCATTTCTTTTCACCTCCCGGCTTCGCATCCAGTCCCGCCGTAATGGCATGGAGACGGGCAACAGCCTTTTCTCTTTCTGTAAATTGCGTCCAGTACTGTGTCTCATATTCAAGCAGGGTCTTCAGCCTGGAAAGAACAACAACCGCTTCCGTTTTTCCAGTAGCATAGCTGGAAAGGGCCGAATCTACATCCTGCTTATTTTTGGGAATCAGACCTTTTTTGTATAGATTCATCAGGGTATCGGCTGATCTTATCATAGACATATTGTCCCTGATTGCCGCCATGATCATGAGCTTTGTCGCTTCCAACTCCTGCTTCGCCTGCACATGAACTGCCTTTGCCTCTGAAAGGGCCGGTGCCTGCTTCGTAAAGAAATAGAGGGGAATGTTAATGGTCGATGTCAGGCTCCACATATCCATGAAATCGCCCTTCCGGTTGTAATAGCCTGCATTGATGCTGAAGTCCGGGAAAAATTCTGTTTTAGCCATTCTGATCTTGGTTTCAGCTGCTTCAATCATCTTGCCGCGGGATTTAATTTCAGGTGAATTTCTGATGGCCATTTCGACCGCTTCCTGCGTTTTGTAAAAAAAGGGCTGAGAGGAAATATCAACGGGCCTTCCCAGCGATTCACTCCCTTCTCGTCCTATCGTTGCCTTAAGCATGGCTTCCAGGGACTCGATCTTTTGCTTGAACATCACCTCTTTTTCCAGAAGCATGTATTTTTCCGTCTGAGCCATCAGCACTTCCTGCTGCATGCCCTTCCCCGTACCGTAACGGATGAGGGCAAGGCTTTCAACCCGGGCGAAAAGATCCCGCCGCGCTCCCAGAAGGTCGATATTTTTATAGGCCAGGAATAGCTCCAGATAAAGCTCTTTGACGCGGGAGACTGTTTTAAGTTTAAGGAGCTCAAGCATGGCCTCCTGGCTTTCGGCATCGAGCCTGGCCATTTCCCCTTTCAGTGCACGCTTGCCGGGAAAGAGAAACTGTTGCGATAGCCCGAACATCCATTGTGCACCCTGCTCCTCGCCGTAAGTGTAACGGTCGAAACCCTCGTTCTGATAACCAAACATAAACATGGGATCGGGCAGGCTTCTCGCTTGAGGTATCCGCTGCCTTGCTCCGTCCATCCTGGCGCCATATGCCTGAATCTCCGGATTATTTTTCAAGGCCTCGTCAATCAGGTCGGCAAGCTTCAGATCCTGGGCAAAGACGGACCCGGCAAGTAAAAGCGAACCGCATAGCGCTATGCACAGTTTCAACAGACTATTTGACGTCCACATTGAGTTTCACCGACTGCGTTTTCCCCGCTCTTGTGATTTTGATCGATACTGACCACGGACCCGACATGGAAAAATCTACCGTTGCCACATATCGCTTATCCTTCAGGCTGGCACCTGCTTTGTAGTTCATCGCCGGCATACCGGGCATGGCGGGCATTCCATAATCTATGACCACCGTGGCATCCGTAACGTCCTTTCCGGCCGCATCCTTGATTCCGACTGCCATATTATTCTTTCCGGTTACAGGCGGATTTTTGTCGATCGTCACCAGGACCGTATACTCGCCGGCCTTT
>JAGFXG010000260.1 GCA_017860985.1 Deltaproteobacteria bacterium | reverse complement strand
TTTGGTGCGTATCATCACTTCATTGCGTTCATTTTCCGCTGACGCCTTGTCCAGATTTGCGGACAGGAATTTACCCTTGTGGTAGTATATTTTCTCAATCTTCCCGCTATAGGGCGCACGATTCACATGAACGTTGAAAACGTTCATAAAAATACTGATTTTTTTGAACCTTCCGGATATGGTTCCCTGAACCTCAACCTCTTCTATTCTGATGACTTTGCCATCAGCAGGGCAGATCACCAGCTTATCTTCGTCTTTAAAATACCTTTCGGGATTGCGGAAAAAACAGATGATAAAAACCGTAATCAGGGCCAAAATGACTGCCAGCCACAGGATGTCGAAAAATACTGCAAGGACAGTCAGAACCAGGGAAATGATGATAAAGGGAAAACCTTCGCGGGCAATAATACTATTATGTTTCATAAAGTATTTTCTTTCTTCAAATGAGCTTTTGTTGATATATGAATTGAGTCTTCTTGTCAATAAATCTTTACCCTTGAATACACGACTATCAGCTTGACATAATCGTTAAAAAGCAGATATAAACTTTAAAATTTCAGGAGGACGCAAGATGGCAAAAAAGGTAAAAGTTTATACATTGAGCACATGCAGCCATTGTAAAGCAGCAAAAAAATTTCTAAATGAAAATCATATCGTTTTTGATGCAACGGATGTTGATTTGCTTCAGGGCACGGACAGGGAAGCTGCCCTGGATGAGGTTATTCAATTCAACCCGCAGCGTTCTTTTCCAACCATCATCATCGGTGATAAAATCATTGTCGGTTTTAAGGAAAAGGACATCAGGGAGGCTCTGGGACTTTCATGACGGCGGAAGAACTGTATGATCTGTTGAAAAAAGCACAGGAACCTAAAGGTTACTTTTTCAACAAAGACAAGGGCTGGGTGCTTTCCATTCTTCAGGATCTTCTGGTCAACAAGGAACGCTACGGTTACTCATCCTGCCCCTGCCGTCTGGCGGCAGGAGACCGGGAAAAAGACCGCGATATTATGTGTCCCTGTGCCTATAGAAGCGAAGATGTGAAAGAATTCGGCAGCTGCTTCTGCAATCTGTATGTTTCACAGGACTGGAATGACGATAAGATTCCGCACCAGTACGTTCCGGAAAGACGTCCGCCGGATAAAATATTTTTTTAAACCAGTCTTGACAATTAATGCCGCTGCCGTTTTGCGGCATCCATCCATCAATTTTTATTGCAAAATTATTTTATCTTAATTATTGACAAAAGACTCAAGTAACCATAAGTTACCGTCAACTCTACACAGCGAAGGGATCACTGGATGATTAACACTTATATATGCAAGAAAAAAGGGGTTTTAATAGCGGAAATATGCACCGACACAACCTGTGAGTGGCGTCTGAAAAACGAGGCGTTTCTAAACTGCACCTGGGTTGCCTGCAATTTCGGACCCTTCACCCTGGAAGAAGTCGGCGATATGATGGGCGTTACCCGTGAACGCATTCGCCAGATCGAAGCCAAAGCGCTTAAAAAGCTTCAACATAAAAAAAGAAGAGATCAGCTTAAGGATTTCGCTGCCCCCGGTAACGACTGGGACAATCTCTAATTTTATCATTTTTCAAGAAAAATTCTATCCCAGACCACAGGGCTAACGTAAATGTAGTTCATTGTAGTGACCTGATATCATGTCGTATTTTATGAAATCCGGTCACACGATAACGTAACTACAACAATGACCCCAGGGAAATGTTTTAAAGGTGAATGTTTCGCTTTGATTTTGAAACTGGACGTTAATTCTGTTTTTTCTTTTTCAGTTTTTCCAGGAACAGCACTTCGTTCATGTGGATTTTGCGCTCATCACGGGCAAACAGCATCCCGTTGATAGACATTTCCAAATCCAGAGCAGCAATTTTATCCATCCTCGGAACGACGGAACAAATATTTTTCAGCTCTTCAAGTGCCTTGACAGATCTTGAAGACAATGTTTCCGCTATTTTCTCAGCCTCCCTCATGAACCTTTCAGGAGGCGCCACCTTGTTCACAAGACCAATTCTTTCTGCCTCGATTGCTCCTATCGGCTCACCCAGCATTACAATTTCCTTTGCTTTGTTTACTCCGACAATCTGGCTTAAAGGATAGAAAAGAGGACTTAACCCGAATTTCAGCTCCGGATGGCAAAAAATGGCGCTTTCAGATGCAACAATAAGATCACATACCGTCACAATATTGAACCCGCCGCCAAGGGCAATTCCGCCGACTGCGGCAATCACGGGTTTCGAATACGAATATATTTTTTTAAGATATCGCTTCATCGATTCGAAGTAGTCATCAATTTCCACATTCGATAGGGATGCCATTTCCTTGATATCCATGCCGGCGGAAAAGACGTATTCCCCCCCGGTAATCAATAAAGCATTCATCTGCTGATCTCTTTCGACATCCAGCAGGGCGTCATTAAATTCCAGCCTCATTTCTTTGCTAAGTGCGTTCATTTCATGCGCACGGTTAAATTTAATGACAGCGTATGATTTTTTCTTTTCAAGGATGATATTTTTGTAAGTCATCTTTTCTGATCAACCTTTAATCGCAGATCTTTCCCTGTTTTGAAAAAGGGAACCCTTCTGTCTCCCAGAGAAACCGCTTCACCTGACTTTGGATTGCGTCCAATTCTGGGTTTCCTTTTGCGCATGACAAATATTCCGAAACCTCTAATTTCTATTCTTTCGTTTCTTTTTAATGCGCCTGCCATGGAATCGAGAATGGTCTGCACCGCCAGAGCGATATCTTTTTGTGAATACGTTTTAAATTTGTCCTGAGTTTTTTTGATCAATTCATTTTTGGTCATAAACCCTGCCGACAGGAGGCTATGGTTGATACAGATAACTGACACCTGTTCCGGTGGCTTCGGACTTTTCCCGGATGGCTTGATTGAGGGAATTTGCTGCACTCTCAAACATCAAATCAAAAACGCCTTTACCTTTTTTTTTGGGAAAAACCAGATCATACTGGCCGTTTTTGCCGGCCAAAACGCTGGCCAGTTTCGCTGCCGCGGCCATATTTCCTAATTGATCCACCAGACCGTATTCCTTGGCTTTACGGCCGGAAAAAACGCGTCCATCCGCTATTGCCACAACCTGCTCGCGGGTCAGTTTCCGATCACGGACAATGACATCAATAAACTGATTGTAAATATCATCAACCAGTTCCTGAATAATGATTCGCTCTTCCGGCGTCATTTCCCGCATGGGTGAACCAATGTCCTTGTACTGGCCGCTTTTGACGACGGATGATTTCACGCCGACTTTTTTTAAGAGTTCCTCCACATTGGCAAATTGCATAATCGCCGATATGCTTCCCGTAATGGTTCCGGGATTG
>JAGFXG010000259.1 GCA_017860985.1 Deltaproteobacteria bacterium | reverse complement strand
CGTGTAACTTCAGCTGCGGATTGGAATCGGGAAAGCTCCTGCTCCACATCTGCGCATTGATTCCTGAGTCTGAAGATCGTATCGGCGGACTGTTTCCCTCGAACATTATTCCACCGGACGGCATCCGGTAATATTCCGGCCATGGCCCGGCGGATCAGCATGCGCTGCCCCCCTTCAAATGTGTTCTGTTCATCAGGAACACCCAGGCAAAATTCCAGCAGGCGGACATCGGCCGTGGGGTCGCGCACCTCCATGTTAAAGTAAGCTGAGAAGGAATGCCAGAGGGGACCGACCATCGTGCCGTTGCGGATAGTCGTGAGCATTCTCTCTGTCAACGGGTCCATGTGTTTTGACTTAAATATCATTTTTGCTGATTTGTTTATGCTCATCTGCCTGATAAAGTCTTTTTGCGGGAAGGAGTAAACCGAATAGGTTTTTTTAATGCGATGAAAAAAGCGCTGATATTCAGACCACAACGGTAAAAGCACCGGCCGTAAAATATGACTTTTCAATGCCCGAAACCAGGAGTATCCATGATGATTCTTCCAGTCTGCCATGGATTGTAGGCCTTTCCTCCATTGATTCCGCGCAAAGAGGTGAAAGATATAATCCTGTCCACCGCTCCAGGAAATACCGCCGTTGCCCAACTGCCCTGTGAGCATGACGCCGAGGTTACGATGACGGGCGTTTTCAAATAAAGAGATGATCCAAACCATATTCGAAGAGGCGTGCTGCGGCACCCGGGTAATGTCCAGGCTGCGCTTAACGGCGTCAATCGGCGTGATGTCTTCGGCCCTGATGGAAACATGCTCAATGTTGCCGTAAAGCTCCGCCACCTGATGGGCCAGAGGCCATTCATCGGCGAGGTTGTTGGGAAAAAGTTTTTCTGCAGGATGCAGCGGCACAGCTGTATAGGCGACAAGGGGATGGTTTTCTTTTTGCAGTTCCCGGGCCGCCAGTGCGGTTATGGCGCTGGAGTCAAGCCCGGCGCTTAATTGAGTGCCGACGGGACGGACGGAATTGAGCCGGACGCGTACTGCCCGGTGGAAATGTTCCAGAAAGCCTTCCAGATAGGCCGAATCGGAACCCAAACGAACAGCCGGCGCTTCATCGAGGCGCCAATAGCTTTCAATTTTTCTATCTGCCGAGGTGATCGTTATTGCGTGCGCGGAGATGAGGTAACTGATGTCCTTCCAGAATGTCCTCGACCAGTCTTTATCCTGTATGTCTATCCCCAGATTTCTGGCAAGTTTTAATTCATCGAGCGTGCGCGGCACTGCCGGGTGAGCAAGGATAGCATCAGAATTTGATGCAAAGACGATTAAAGGCGTTTTGAAATAATAAAACAGTCCGGTATTGCCCAGGTGGTCTCTTGCGAGAAAAAGCCGTTTTTCTTTGCTGAGCCAGACGGCAAACGACCAGTCGCCGAAAATGTGTTTGCAGGAATCTGCACCCCATTTTTTGTAAGCCTCAAATACAAGTTTGCCATCAGGTATGGTCGGTCTTTCCGCAAGGGGGATGTCGAAGACATCGCACAACTCATCACGGTTGTCCAGACGCGCCGCTGCCGTGAACAGAATGCCTTCGTCGGCATCATAATACGGCATTTTCTCGAAATGGGATTCGTGCGTGACAACTAAAAGGGCGTGGCCGAAAGCGGCGTGGCCTGAAATCATCGAGCCAACGCCATTTGGTCCCCATGGAGCCATTTCGTTGGCCATTGCTCCGAAATATTCAGGCGCCGCAGGTTGTCCGTCCAAATTTATAAAGCCGAAAATGCCGCTCATCGTTCTCTTTCGTTCATACGCATTCAGAATACTGATTTTCTTTTAACATCAAATCTCCGATTTTCCCAGCGCCCATCAAAAAAGTCAGTCCATTCGCTTTGCATTCAGGCGCAGGTTCAGACGGAATTGCTCAACAAGCAGTGGTAGCAGGCAGCCAGAACCAGGTTTTTCAAGCTCTTTTACATAATAAATATTTCTTATCTATCATGAATCATTTATCATTTTTATCACGGCATAACGGATACGCTGATCCAAGATTTTACTTTAATCAGAAACAAACATGTGATAGACCTACACTCGATCAAACGATAACGTTACGCTCACACGTAAGTTGCTGTTCCGAAACAAGATGACTTGCTCCCTGAAATCATTCAATTAATTCTCACATTCCTTTTCACGTTATTGTTTACATCCATGTATGCCGCAGAATGTCCGGTCATTTGAAACCCGGTTGGTTTGACTGTTGGGAAAATGTAATGAAAAAGGGGATTTTTTTCCCCACTGAGCAACTTCCGCCAACGGATTTAAAAAGCCTGTATACGATGATTGTATGGAAATCTTATCAGTACGAGTGTTCCCGTGACCCGGCTGCAGCATCCCCGGAACATCGGGAAATCGTCGTTAAAATGGTAAACGATTACCTCAATGGCGAAGATCCGGTTAAAATAAAATTTTTGCCTCATGTGAAACCTGACAAAAATTTTATCCATTATAAAATCATACGTCCGGCATCCCTGGCGATAAGCGCCGTGATGGTACTGGTTTTTTTCGGTCTTATGATCTCCTTTCATACAAAAACACAGGGAAGTCGCAATCATTCCGGTAAAGCGAAATATCTTTCCCCTGTGATCCAAAACAAGCATTTCAGATACAATGGGCTTTTATCCAATGAAGAGGACCGTCTGGCGGTCGTCAACAAAGCAATTCATCAAGAGGGTGACGTGATCGGTGATCATGGAAGATACATCCTGAAAAAGATTTATCCAAAGTTTATTGTCATCCAGAACAGATCCGACCGGTCGGAATTCCAGGTTCACATGCAGTAAAATAGATTTAGCGCGCCTTAACATTATATTAACAGTCCAACAATAGTAACGACATTGGCCAATGTTGACACGCCAGCTGTCACCCCGGCGGAGGCCGGGGTCCAGTTAAATTATTCTGGATTCCGGCCTCCGCCGGAATGACTAATGCATAGAATATTATGGGATAATTAATGTGTTCTGTCCGGACGGGCGGGGAAACTCGTTCCATGCAGTTTGTTTGACCGGGAAGACGGTTTATGCCGTCTTGTTCTGTCCGGGCTCAAATTGATTTTTCGCCGACCAGAAAGAAGGCAGGTGGCGCAGTAGATACAAAAGGCTCTTGCGGTGCTGCCACAGACGGCTGCGAAATTTTTTGCGCCATGCGGCATCGGAATAAAATCGTTTGACGTATTCGTTGTAAAGGTAATCCAGTCTTTCTCTGGATTCAATCCCGCGCGGAATAAAAACAAAATTCAGGCAGTTCATGAGGCGCCAATCCTCTTCAAACACACCTTCATTCCGGATCGTTGACCAGAGCGGCGCACCTGGAAACGGTGTGAATTTGGCCATGTTCATGTCATCGAGACCGAGGGAAAGGATAAAGTCGGACGTCCGTTTTATGGATTCTTCCGTTTCGCCGGGCAGACCCATCATAAACAATCCCTTGACCCGCAGGCCCGCAGCCTGAATGCGTCGCACCGTATCACGCACGTCATCAAGCGACACTCCCGATTTATGGCGGGCAAGCATATCCGGATCAGCCGATTCGATGCCCAGAGAAACCATCAGGCAGCCCGCTTCCCTGAGCATCTTCAGCAAATCATCATCCGTGTAACCGACGCGCACTGCACAGTTGAAGTTCATCCCCAGAGACTGACGCGATAATTTTTCGCATAGCTCCATGATCCGCTTTTTGTCGGCGGTAAAAAGATCATCGTAAATATTGACATGGCGCACACCGAATTTATCCCGCAGGTATTTCATGTGTTCGTAAATGTAAGCGGCGGAGTTATACCGGAAACCCTTTTTGAAAACGGAACGGTCGCAGTAGGAACATTGATACATGCAGCCCCGCGACGTGATCATCGTCGCGCCGGGTGTCCGGATGTAACTGAAAAGCGGCAAATGATAATCCCCGGGAAAACCGGTCAGCTTTTCATAAGCGGGAAAGGGAAGATCGTCGAGATTGGCGATATGCGTCCTGGGTTCATTGGCAACGGCAACACCATTCTGCCGGCGAATCAAGCCGGGGACCGCGGCAGGATCAACACCTGCGGCCAGTTCAGCCATTGTGATTTCGCCTTCGCCTGCCGCAAAAAAATCGAAGTCCGGGCAGGAAGCGAGCAGCTCTTCTTTGAGAGCGGAAACATGGACACCGCCGCAAACGGTAACGATATGGGAATTTTGTTGCTTGATTTTCCCGGCAATATCCATGGCATCAGGAAAGGAGGATGTAGTGGTTGAAAACCCGACGATCTGCGGTTGCAGAGTGAGGATCGCCTGAACCTGTTTATTCACATCCACCGGCGCGCCGGGACCCAGGCAGTCATAAACAAACACGTCATGCCCTTCGCGGATCAGATAGGCTGCTATGGAAAGCATCCCCTGCGGCACCATGCGGTTGGCGATATCGGTGATATCACGACGCCCGGGAAACCAGTTAGACCCGCGCGGATGAACCAGCACGATGCGTTTTTTTGGCAAAGAAACCATGCTTTTGTTGTTTGCTTCCTTTAGGGTATGCGCGGGAATGACAGACTACTATATTCTCTATCTTGTAACCGCAGCAATGAGTGCCTGCCGGCCGCTTGCATGTTGATTGCAATGGACAACCAACGTCGATTTTCTGGACAGGAGCGCCTGCGCCAGACCAAAGGCCGATGCAGTCGAAGAAATACCACAGAGCGGAAGATAATCGTCGATGTCCCAGCCGTGTTTTTTCCAAGACGCTTCATCAAGATCGAAAAGGCGGAAACCCGGCAGAAACAGGCGGCTGTTTACACGATCTTCGATTGCGGGCAAAAACCTTTCAGCCAGATCTTCGCATTGTTTCAGCAAATGATCCGAAGAGGCCTTGCCGATTTCTTTAACACTGTTTTCAAGTTCGACAGACATAATATCGCCGAGTTTATTCGCACAATTGCCGCTGCCGCCCAGTAAAAGCCAGGAGCTTCCCTCGCCCATCGGAGCGTTTCGGTAGTGGCCGGGGTTCAGATTCATCCGCTGGCGATAGTCTTCAACACTCGGCGTAAAGACGTCACAGCCGCCAACCAGCGCCAGGTCCAGCTCTCCCGATTCCAGATAACTCTGCGCCAGCCATAGCGCGGATTCAAAAGAGAGTTCCTCCTGCGAAATGGTCAGCACAATACCCTTGATTTCACTGGCCCGGGCAAGGAAAAAAGCAGCGGCGTTGCTGACGGAATTGGCAAACTGATTCGGGCTGGGAAATCCGCCGTCATGTTTAAAAACCTGCGTGATAAACGGCAGAATCTCATCGATATTTCCCAGGCCGGTTGCCAGAAAAATCCCGACTTTTTTCTCCTTCAACTCTTCGGGAGGGACACGGTTAAGGCAGGCCAGCGCGCCCAGGCAGACAAGCTTGATGAACCGGCCTGCGCGCCGCATGGGCTGTCCCATCATTTTCTGCACCAGTTCATCGGGATTTAAAGGCAGCGTTGCTTCATCACATACAGCTTCCTGATTGGGTGTAAGCGAAGGACCCAGGTAGCCGGCCGAGATCACGGGCATCGACGAAGGTAATAATTCTATAGTCATATTTCTAGATTCCCTGTCATTACCGCCTCCGCACTCTAATAAC
>JAGFXG010000029.1 GCA_017860985.1 Deltaproteobacteria bacterium | reverse complement strand
ATCATATCGAAGAAGTCACCTACCGCTTACGACCAGTGGTATCTCATCGGCGGCACTGCCCATGTTGACATCGCCATGGGAAAGAAAACACCGACTGTGGTATTTCCGCATTTAGGCGTGTGGCTTAAAACGGTTGACGCATTGCAGAAAAATCCCATCAACACGACCGTACCGGCTTCAAGGATTGATCAATAGCATTCTTCATGAACGCTTGAATAATCAATCGCTGTCTGGACTGCACAGCTTCGCCGCACATCAAGCCAGCGGGCTTAACCGGCAAACAGGAAATCAATCATCCCCTTCAATTACTTCTTCTTTCTCTCCTGGAAGCTTCCTGTTTTTAAAAAATTCAAAGTAAAGCAGAGGAACGGCAATCAGCGTAAGCATTGTCGAAGCGACTGCGCCGAACATCATAGCGATGGCCAGACCCTGGAAGATGGGATCAAAGAGCATGACAAAGGAACCGACCACAACGGCGGCGGCAGTAAGAACAATCGGTCGGAATCGAACTGCGCCCGCCTGGATCAGCGCCTGGCGAAGATCGCCTTTTTCCTGCCATTCCATCTGAACAAAATCCACCAGCAAAATGGAATTGCGAACAACGATACCCGCGAGGGCAATAAAACCGATCATAGAAGTCGCCGTGAAAAACGCGCCGAATAACCAGTGCCCGGGCAATATCCCGACCAGCGTCAGTGGAATGGGTGCCATGATGACCAGTGGTGTCACAAAACTTTTAAACCATGCCACAACCAGAATATAGATAATGATTAAGACGGCGGCGAAGGCAACACCCAGGTCGCGGAACACCTCATACGTGATATGCCATTCACCATCCCATTTCATGGAATAGTTGTCCTCAAGCCACGGCTGATTTGTATAGTACTGTTTGAGCTCATAACCCTCCGCCATCGGCAGCCTGGCAATGGCCGACTTCATTTTCAGAATGGCGTAAACGGGGCTTTCTTCCGTCCCGGCCACGTCACCCGTTACATAAGTCACCTTTTTCATGTTCTTATGATAGATGGTCTTATCTTCCATTTCCTGCCGCATCCTGACCAGCTCGGCCAGACGAACCTGCTGCCCCGACGACGAAGAAACTGTCAGCGCCTGCAGGTCGGTCAGGTTGGAACGCTGTTCGATGGGCATGCGCAAAAATATTTCGACCGGTTCCTTTTCCGTGGCCATATGCACAAGTCCCGCCCCTTTGCCACTCAAAGCAATAACCAGGCTCTGTGCGATAGATTCCGTTGTAATTCCGCTTGCGGCAGCCTTTTCATGATCGACATCAAAGGAAATTTTGCGCTGATCATCTTCCACAAACCAATCCACATCCACAACACCGTCTGTCTTTTCAAAGATATCGCGGACGGATTTGGCGATTTCCACCTGACGTTTCGTGTCCGGGCCGTAGATTTCTGCGACAAGGGTACTTAAAACAGGCGGTCCGGGAGGAATTTCCGCAATCTTGATTCTGGCCCTGTACCGGTCTCCGATTCGCTTCAATTCCGGGCGCAGGCGTTTGGCGATATCGTGACTCTGGTCGCCGCGTTTGTCCTTGCCTACAAAATTAACCTGAATATCGGCGACATTGCTGCCTGAGCGCATAAAATAATGGCGCACGAGACCATTGAAGTTGTATGGTGACGCCGTGCCCACGTAAGACTGGAAATCCGTCACTTCTGGCACTGTCTTCAGATACTCCGACATCTCTCTGGTCAGTGCCGCCGTTTCTTCCAGCGTGCATCCCTCCGGCATATCGATGACAATTTGAAGTTCGCTTTTGTTGTCGAAAGGCAGCATCTTCATCGTCACCTGCTTTAAGGGTATCAGGACAACCACCAGCAAGAGCAGTCCAAAAACAACGGATAAAGCCACTATCCTTTTTTTTCTGACGTCTATCAGGGGGCTGAGAAATTTTTTATAATATCCGGCAATCCCCCCTCCCTCTTTTTCCTCGGCTTTATGACGAACATTTTTCAAGACAATGTAGGCCAGCCAGGGACTGACGATGAAAGCCACGAGCAGCGAAAAGAGCATGGCCGCCGAGGCACCCACGGGAATCGGCCTCATGTAAGGGCCCATCAGACCGGACACAAAAGCCATCGGCAGCAAAGCGGCAATAACCGTAAAGGTTGCCAGAATGGTGGGATTGCCGACTTCATCCACCGCGTAGACGGCAGTGAGCGGTTCAATACGATGCAGACGGAAATGACGGTTAATGTTCTCCACGACGACAATTGCGTCGTCAACAAGAATGCCGATAGAAAAAATCAGCGCAAACAGCGTCACCCGATTGAGGGTATAACCATAAAGATAATTAATTAAAAGAGTCAGCGCAAGCGTCACGGGAACAGCGACTGCCACCACGATGGCCTCCCTCCAACCCAGAAAAACAGCAATCAGGATGATGACCGAAAAGGTGGCGATGATCATGTGGTATAATAATTCATCGGACTTTTCTTTGGCTGTTTCACCGTAATTGCGGGTTACCGTCACCTGCACATCACGGGGAATCAAATTCTTCTTCAGCGCTTCGACTTTCCGTAAGGCATCATCAGCGACAACACTCGCGTTGGCTCCCTTTTGTTTGGCAATGGCAATCGTGACGGCTTCGTATTGGCCGGCGGGATCACCGGCCAATCCTTTTTGGGCTGCCGCCGATCCCATGCCCATGAATACATAACTGGACGCTTCTTCCGGTCCGTCATGGATTCCCGCCACGTCTTTCAGATAAACAGGCTTCCCGTTAAAAACATGGAGAACAAGGTTACCGACATCCTGCGCATCTTTGAGGAAACGCCCCGTTTCCACGACTGTTTCATGATTGCCTGCCGAAAATTTTCCGGAGTGAACGACAACGTTGGCTTTTTCCAGAGCGTTCACAATCTGGAAGGCCGATAAATGATACGCCCGCAGGCGCTGGGGATCCAAAGTTACCCTGATCTGACGGCGCTGCCCGCCGATAATGGAAAACTCGGAAACATAGGCATTTTTCTTGAGCTCACCACAAAGCTCCAGTGCCACCCGGCGCAGTTCGTAGCCCGTGTACTGGGGGGACTTGCTCCAGAGGGTCAGAGACAGAACCGGTACATCATCGATCGATTTAGCCTTGACCATCGGCTGGGAAACACCCGGGGGAATCCTGTCGTAATTGGACATCAGCTTGTTGTAGAGCTTGACCAGGCTGTCTTCCATGTCTTCGCCGACATAAAAGCGTACAATGGTCATATTGAAACCCGGCTTGACAATCGAATAGACATATTCGACGCCTTTGATTTCCGATAGGAGTTTCTCCATCGGAATGGTCACGCGTTCTTCCACTTCTTTTGCGGAAGCGCCGGGATAGTTGACAAAAACATCAATCATGGGAACGACGATTTGCGGTTCTTCTTCGCGGGGCGTAACAAGGACGGCAAATACGCCGAGAAATAAAGCGGCAATTACCAGCAGCGGCGTCAGCTTCGATCTGATGAAGGCCTTGGCAATTTTTCCTGAAATCCCAATCCCTGTCATTGCATCTTTGCTCCTGAAATGATGCCACCATCAATGACTTTTTCGATGCCCGATGTAACAATCCGGTCACCGGCCTGCAGGCCGGACAGAATTTCCGTTCCGGCAGCAAAGGCTTTGCCCGCGCGGACAAGGCGGTAAGTCACCAGGCCCTGATCATCAACTGCATATATTCCGGTCAACTGCCCTTTACGGACAACAGCTTCCTGAGGGACAAGAAGGGCATCCCGCTTGCCGATGGGAATTCGTACACGGGCAAATAAGCCATCTTGGCCGTAAATGTGCGGGACGACGGATCAACAGCGGGAAAAACTTCCCAGACGAATCCCCTGAGGGGTGTGTTCTCCGGTTCAACGATGGCTTCCACAGCCATACCTGTTTTGACGGAGGTTCCAATTCCAGCGTCAATGGACACTTCAATGTAAGAACTATCTCCCCCTTCGAGCACCAAAAGGGGCGTTCCTGGCATGGCCATGCTTCCGGCCTCAATACGTTTTTCCGTTATTCTTCCGGATTCCGGCGCAACAACCCTGGTAAAGGACATGGTTGTCCTGGCTTCATCCGCCACTGCCTTGACCCGATGATATTCAGCATCCGCGACTTTTTTCTGCATTTCAATGGTATCCATCTCCTGACGGGAAATGACATCTTTTTCATGCAGTTTTTTATACCGTTGCCATGTTCTTTGCGCCAAAACCTGACCTTGCCTGGCCGCCTCAACTGACATAGTGGCGGCGCGCAGCCGCTGGGCGGCATCCCGGTCATCAATAGTCAGCAGTACTTGTCCCTTCTGAACCATGTCACCCTCCCTCACAAGAACAGCAGTGACTGTACCCATCACACGGCTCGCTACTATGCTGGTCAGGGTTGAACGGACTGTTCCTGTGACCTCATATATGTCATCTGTGTTTGATACGGTAACTGATTCAATTTTCACACCGGAAATGACCGGACGTTTAACCGCCTCTTCCTGCTTATTTCCGCAGCCGGCAATCATGAAGGCAAACAGGCCAATCGCGGTCAATAAATAAACTGGCATCATTTTATCGCGATCTTGTTTTTCCATCTCCGTTTCTCCATTATATATGCAAGAGTTTTAGCTTTTTGTAAAAAACAGATTGTCTTTTTTATTTTCAGGGAATCCTGTCGCTTAAAGCACAGCAGACCGATTGAAGGTTTTGCGCTACTTTCGGTATACTATTGTCTGTTTTTTCCAAATATTTTTCAATCATAAATATAAAAAGCGGTAAAAAAAAGGCAGAGTCAAATGACCCTGCCCTCTTGCAATCAATTGTTTCTGCTTTCATTTATTTTCTAACTGTCTTGCCGCTATTGCCATGCCCATCAAGCCAAGAAGAGAAAACAGCATGGCGTTAGCGATGCTCAAAAAGGCCCGGTCAGAAAACAGATATTCCCTTTTCTTTATCTAGTAATGTTTCCCTGTAATATAATCACTTAACTGATCGATGAGAAAATCTTTATTGGAAATGATCGTCTTCACTACGTCGCCAATCGAAATGATGCCGACAAACTTCGTTTTTTCAAAAACAGGCAAATGCCTTACATGTTTTCCGGTCATCAAAACCATCGCGTCTTCTACGCTTGTATCCGGGGTAACAGAAAACAAATCTGAAGACATGATTTCTTTCACCAGGGTCTCTTTAGAGGTTTTTCCCTGGAGAATAATTTTTCTGGCATAATCTCTTTCCGATATGATGCCCACAACCTTTTTGTTCTCCATAATCACCAGAGCACCAATCTCAAACTGGCTCATCTTCTCGAGTGCTTCATACACCGTTGCCTTGGGGGAGATGAAATGAATCCTGTGATCCTTTGCTTTAAGAATATCCCTGACATAAACCATATTAAGTACCTCCTTATTATTTTTTTATCGTAAGTCTTTATCCAGAACCTTAAATTTCCGCATCCTATCAGTCTGTTAAAAAGAGAAACCCATCCAATCCCTGCCGGTAAAACCTGTTAAATGAGCATATCAGGCCTATTCTTTAAACAAAATATTGAGTATGCCACAGACGAATATTACAAACCGATTAGGTTATTAAAAGTTATCATTTTTCATTTTATAAGGCAATCATAATCCTGATTTTATTTGTATATAACGTGATCTTTCATTTTTTCAAACGGCAATTCATTGTGAAAGCACAAGGAATTTCAATAGACATCCAACCTTTCGATGTGTATTAATTATCCATATCCGCCTCACAAAGGAGGTCAATTTGGACGATTTTCTCGCGGATCCGGTTACCCCCCCGGATTCAGTTTACACAACATCGTTGGTTTGCGTACAGAATGGTGTTCACCTGCGAGTTATGAAATGGCGGCCGAAAAATCCTGTAACCGAAAATCCTGTCATCTTTGTGGCCGGATGGGTATCCGCCGTATCCGGATGGGCTCCCCTGCTGAAAGTCATGGCTGCCAGAATGCCAGTTTATTATATTGAAACACGCGAAAAGAGGTCGGCCCTCTTTGAGAAAAGAAAACTGAAACCGGTGGATTTCAGCATTGGACGTATAGCTGAAGACCTGATTGTCGCTTGCCGCCAACTGGGAATCGCATCACCAGCTTCGACCGTTATCGGCAGTTCTCTGGGTGCGACTGCCCTGCTGGAGGCCCTGAAGGGAGGGCGGTTGACCGCAGGAGCGGCATTTTTAATTGCACCCAACAGTGAGTTCAAGGCGCCATGGTATTTACAGTGGATGCTGTTTCTTCCGGCGTTCCTGTATCATGGAATTAAGTATTTTGTTCTCTGGTACATCAAGACCTTCATGGTTGATGTCAAAAAAGAACCTGAACAGATGATGCGTTATAATGAAACGCTTCAAGCAGCCCATCCCCAGAGGATCAAGCTTTCAGCCAGAGCCGCTATTACAGGGCACTACCAGGTCTGGCCGCACTTGGACAGTGTGCGAATACCCGTGGCCCTGGCTTACGCCTCCACGGATACGCTGCATTCCGCCGCAAACATTCGCCACATGGCGGACAGGCTGCCTCAGGCAACAGTTGTTACCTGTCCGTCGAACAGATATATGCACAGTGCGGAGGTGGTGCAGGATATTGAAACGTTTATACTCAAGTCGACAAATATGCCAGATTTCAATGCAGCATAAATACAACACCACACATTTTGTGGTCAAGAATACCTTCAGAGGTTTAATCATGCACGAACAGCAGCAGAGGATTCATGCAGATATTTGTTGACGCAGATGCTTTCCCGAATGGAATCAGAGATATCCTGCTCAGGGCAGCCTTACGTCTGAATGTTCCCCTAATCTTTGTGGCGAATAAGCCTTTAAAGCTGGAAAAGCTGGCCAATCTGACTCTGGTTGTGGTTCCCGATGGTCCGGATGTAGCCGATCACCATATTGTGGAGTCCGTCAGGCCGGGTGATCTTGTCATCACCGCCGACATCCCGCTGGCGGATCGCATTGTAGCCAAGCGGGCTTTTGCCATGAATCCCCGGGGAACACTCTATACCGAACACAACATCAAAGACCGGCTGGGGATGCGTGATTTACTGGGTGAATTGAGAGACAGCGGCATGATCACCGGAGGTCCGGCCACATTCAGCAAGAAAGACCGCCAGGCCTTTGCCAATCAGCTGGATCGTTTTTTAGTGAGGCAGCTCAAGCTCGAAAACGAAGCGAAAAGAAAGACCGTCCCCCAGCCATGACCCGGAAGCGAATCATCACATCCAGAATTCCGCCTCTGCCATCGCGGAATCCCATTGACCGCTACTTAGCCGTCAGATTTTCCTATCTGAAACAGGATCAATGGAGGCATGAGATTTCCTGCGGCAGGATATTGCTGGACGGCTTAATCGTTACCGATCCCGTGACACCGGTCAAGGGTGGCGAAATACTAACCTGGAACGAGAGCCGTATCATTGAGCCGGACGTCGATGAAAGAATTACTGTTCTCTATGAAGACGAATGGTTCATTGCCGTTAACAAAACGGGCAATCTGCCGGTGCACCCCTCAGGACGGTATTTCAACAACACTCTCGTTGCCATGCTGGAAGACCGTTACGGGCGCAAGGTTTATCCGGCACACCGCATTGATCGCGAAACATCGGGTGTGATCCTCCTGGCCTTTGATGGAAAATGCGCGGGCGCTCTTTCCGAATCGCTGGCGATGGGTTCAAAAGAGTACCTGGCGCTGGTACACGGATTGTTTCCCGATGATGAGATGATTGTTGATTTGCCTTTAGGATCTGACCATGAATCCGCCGTTGGCAAGAAACGCAAGGCGGGAGCGGGTGGAACCGAAACGGCTCTGACGCGATTTCGAAAAGTTCTTTGGGCCGGTCAGATTTCCCTTGTCCGGTGTTTTCCCGAAACAGGGCGGCTGCATCAGATCCGCGCACATTTGGAAGCCGCAGGTTATCCAATTGTCGGTGATAAACTCTATGGCAGGGACAAAACCGCTTTTCTTGATTTTATCAGACATGGATTCACTGCCGAAATGGAAAAGCGTCTTCTCCTGCCGCGTTCGGCGCTCCATGCCGCCAAACTGGTTATTTTGCATCCACAGACTAAAAAGAAAATGATTGTCCGTGCGCCCCTTCCTGAAATGTTTGCTGATTTTATCCGTACACAAAAAAATTTATGACGGGTCGGGCCTTCGTCCGGAATACATTTAGCATACATGTAATTTCCCAATTTACGCCTTTGGTTTTGCATGCAGGAAAACAACTCACTTAAAAATGATTTTTCAATACTTTGATCCTCAACTTCCTGTAATGCAGTTTTTCGTACGTTCCAAACCCTAAAAACACTTCAATCGTCATAATTAAGGGCTGAACTCTAACTTGACATGTGTTACAATAATATTAGGCCGGTCTTTCCTTTATTGCTTATGCTTTAGGGAATACCGAGGAAAATATTTCTTACGCATGGAAAGTAGAAATTAGAGATGAGTAAACGCAGGAGAATGGAAGATCGATATCGCCGTTTTTCATTCCTGTCCGACATTGAAGGAATTAAAAATGCCATCGGTGAGATGCGGGGAATGTGTTTACCCCCTCAACCAGCCTTAAATCGGGAAGCTCACTTGAGCGACAATAATCCTTTGCCTGACGAAGAATGGTTTATTCGGACCATTAAAGACAAAATCGCTAACCACCCGGACAACCAGATGGAATACCCTTTTGGGGGTGAACCGATTTTTGAAGAACCTCTGGTTGGGTTTGTCCGAGGCAATGATCCGATTTTTGATCAATTCAAGAAAGTCATCGGACCTCATCATTTCTCACCCTGGGAGATCATGCGCTGGCAAGCGGAAAAAAACAAGGTTAAACCGCCGGACCCGGATGATCTCAGTGTGGTCTCTTTTGTCATGCCATTCACTGAAAAAACCAGACGGGACAATGCGGCAGCCGTTGAGTGGACATCGGAACGGTGGGCGCAGACACGCCTGCTTGGTGAAATCTTCAGCCAGACGTTTGTGCGGGAGATTGTGACCGATCTGATGCGCAGGGGAATCCTTGCCGTTGCGCCGGATGTAACCCCCATGTTCAATAAAAAGCGATATCCGCAAGTAGGATGGGCGTCCCCGTGGTCCCATCGTCACGTAGCTTATGCCGCCGGGCTTGGCACCTTCGGGATGCATGACTTTTTGATTACGGAAAAAGGGGTAACGCACCGGCTTGGCAGCTTTGTAGTCAATTTAAGACTTGAGCCCAATTGTAAAAGGCCAGAGGATATCCACGCCGATTGTCTGCATTATCAAGGCCATCCATGCTTGAAGTGCGCAAAACGATGCCCGGTGACTGCCATAACAGCAGAACACTTTCATGATAAAGAAACCTGTTATCAAAAGGTGGCCAACTCCCTGAAGCACTGCAATACGCATTATCACATCTTTATCTATGGATGCGGTCTTTGCGCCACCGGCGTTCCCTGCGCATCAGAAATACCGAAGCAGCTGAAGAGAAATACGATACATGAATCACCATCAGCTTGATTAATGTTGTTCGCCGGCTACTGAAAACCGACGCAAAATACGTTTTCCAGATTGGGAAAGAGTAAGGCTGATTGGTATATTCAGCAGATTAACCATCAAACTCAGGTAGGAGGAAATACTATGGCGCTGATTGACGATTACCGTAAAGCCGGTCAGAATATCTATGACCGTTTACATTTATCGAGCTACCCGGTAGCTATCAAATACATACGAGACATGGGGAAGATTCCGGAAGGTTTCCTGAGGCCTGCATCGCTTAGCCAGAAGGCCAGCCTGTGCCAGGCCTTTACCTATGCGCGGAGATTAGGCTTATCGATAGCCATGACGGCCGATGATAATTTCTGTACGCCGGCCACGGTCATGCACAGGTGGGTGGATATACCTTTCGATGTTCTGATGGAGAGCCAGTTGCACCAGAAATGGCACCGAAATGCAGAAGCAGAAAGAAAACGCCTGGAGCATGGGAAAAATATGATCGGTGAAGCCAATCTGCCCGGGCTTTCTCAGTATGCCGGGTTTATATGCTGCCCCTTGTCTGATGCCCGGTTCGAGCCGGACACCGTGCTGATATTTGGAAACGGTGAGAACATCACCCATATTATCCATGCGCTAACATACGATGGAGAGAACTTTCCAAATTCCTCTTTCGAGGGGTTCGCCGAATCATGCCTGAAAGGCGGCCTTATCCCTTTTATCACCGGAGTTCCCCAGGTTGTGATACCGGGCATGGGAGACCGCGCCTTTTCAGGCATTTATGATTATGAAATAGCCATCGGCGTGCCGGGGAAACTGGTTTTTGATGTATCGGCTAACCTGTTTTTAACCGGGGGACCGTTGAATATAGGGCAGCCTGTCAAAACGCTGCTACCCCAGAGCCTGACGGAGAATATAACACCCGGCTTCAAATTCATGCAGGAAAAAATTGATGAATATAAAAACAAAACTTTAACTTAAATGCATGTATCTACCAAACAGTCATTGAAGGGATAAATACGATGAAAAAAGTTATTATCGCAGCAATCGTTATTATCGTTGTCGCCATCATTGTTTATTTCGGCCTGCCAACGCTTCTGAAAACATTGGGGTTGCATGCACCTTACCGGGGACAAAGCTTTGACCTGACTGGCCGCAAGGCGTTGATTATTACCACGAGCAAGGGCATTCTGGGAGAGACCGGCAAGAAAACCGGCGTATATGCGTCTGAAATGACCGTCCCCTATTACGAATTAATTGATGCCAGGATGCAGGTGGACATTGCCAGCATCGATGGCGGGGAAATTCCCATAGAACAAATTTCTCTTAAATGGCCACTGTTAACTCCGGCCGATGAACGATTCCTGATAGATGCTGATTTCCAGCAGAAGGTAAAAAATTCTATGAAAATAGATGATGTCAATTTTACCCGATATGATCTTGTTTACATGGCCGGAGGATGGGGTGCCGCCTATGATCTGGGTACCTCTGAAGTCTTGGGCCGTAAAATAAGCGAAGCGTATTCATCGAAGATTATTTTGGGCTCTGTCTGTCACGGGGCGCTGGGATTCCTCCGGGCAAAGGATGAGCACGGCAATCCTCTGGTCAAAAACAGAAAAATGACGGCTGTTACCGATAAACAGATAAAAGAGCTGGGCATCGAGATAACGCCGCAACATCCGGAAAGAGAATTGCGTGCTGCGGGTGCACGTTTTGAGTCGAAGACCGCGTTTCGGGATATGTTTGCCAACCATGTTGTCATTGATGACACGATTATTACAGGGCAGAACCAGAATGCCGGTGCTGAAACCGCGCAGAAAATGATGGGTCTGTTGAATAAAAGGAAGACAGGTCCTGCGATTAGGGAATAATCATGCAAAACGCAAACTCACATAAAAAACCTATGGGGCGTTTACCGAAAGTTGCCATTTGGGTGGTTTCCATAATTGTCATCGTCTTACTGATCGATTTTGTTTTCCAGAAGCAGATATTCACATTCATGGCAACGAAGATAATCCAGCAGAGGCTTCTTAGCCCAACATATAAGAAAGAAGACGGGCTATACGCGGGATTGGCCGGCACGGGGGCACCCTTTGCCGATATAAACCGCGTAGGCCCCTGTATCGTCGTGGAGGCTGGCAATAACCTGTATGTTATCGATGCCGGGCCGGGGTCAGCCCGGAACATCGGACTGATGGGCTTTGACATGGGCAAGGTGGATGCGATTTTACTTACGCATTTTCATTCCGATCATATTGCTGCTCTTGGGGAGATGATGCTTCAGCGCTGGGCAGGTGGATCCCATGCAAAACCGGTGGATGTTATCGGCCCGAAGGGAGTTGAAACCGTAGTTGCAGGATTCAATCATGCTTACAGCCTCGATGCGGGATATCGGGTGGCATTTCACGGAGCAGCCACCGTTCCACCGTCAGGGGCAGGCGGTAGAGCCCGACCGTTTGGCTTATCCGCTGAAGAAGACGCGTCGATTGTTGTTATCGATAAAGAAGGGGTCAAATTCACTGCGTTCAAAGTGAATCATTCCCCGGCATATCCGGCTGTTGGTTATCGAGTTGACTATAAAGGAAGGTCATTGGTTGTCAGCGGTGACACTGTGCCCTGCCAGTCATTGAAAAAACAGGCACAGGGAGTGGATGTGCTGTTTCATGAAGCACAGCAGCCTGCCTTGATCAAGATGATACACGACCAGGCGGGATTGTCATCATCCCCATCCCTGGCTAAAATAACGGCAGACATCCCCGGTTATCACACATCACCTGAAGATGCCGCCAAATTAGCCAGGGAAACAAACGTTAAACATTTGGTTCTTTACCACATTCTGCCGCCAATACCGTCATTGTTCAATAACATGTTCCTCGGCGATGCGGCTAAATATTACAAAGGACCTGTCACGGTGGGAGTGGATGGAATGCTCATCAGCCTGCCGGTCAACAGCAATAATATAAGTATTAAACAAATCCTAAAATAAAGCGGACGGTTTGCAGCCAACACAGCCCTTGACAAAAAAACAAAAAATGAAAACTCATGCAATGTGCGACTGATAAACATCAATAACAAATGCATAAATTATTGCGTATAATAAGCTGTAACATATAAAAAACCGATCTCAACAAAAATGCTTTCTTTAAATGCGTAATAAACACAATTCACGCCCAGGTAATCCTTCATTCGGGGCAATTCGGGAGTGTTTATTCAACTTGACATATCATAAAATAAGCGTTAAATTTTAATTAGATAAGTTGACGTGGTCATTATATTGAGACCATTAACCATCCCGTCATTGATTAACCTTCCAACCTCACAGATGATCAAGACATATTGGGAACCCCGTGAAAGATCAATCCAAAAAAAAGCAGACCCTGATTAAAAAAAAGGCATCTTTAGATGAAGCCAGCGAATACGCCGAAAATATCATCAACACCGTGCGTGAACCTTTAATCATTCTGGATCAGGATTTAAGGGTAGTCACCGCCAGCCGTTCCTTCTACGAATTTTTCAAGGTAAAA
>JAGFXG010000028.1 GCA_017860985.1 Deltaproteobacteria bacterium | reverse complement strand
TCTGGAAATATTAGAAAAACGTGGCGCGTTTTTGACGTTACCAAATGGATAATAAACGGGGCATATGGTAAAAACATTAATAATATTAAAGGAAAATGGTCGGGGCGGCAGGATTTGAACCTGCGACATCTTGCTCCCAAAGCAAGCGCGCTACCAAGCTGCGCTACGCCCCGATCATGTTATGTTAATAAAGAACCAAGATAATCTTTGAGCTTTGCAAATGCCTGCCCCCGGTGGCTGACCTTGTTTTTTATTTCCGGCGGCAACTGAGCTGCTGTTTTATTCAATTCAGGGCAGAAAAAAATCGGATCATATCCAAACCCATTGTCTCCCTTGCTTTCATCAATGATTCTACCCTGCCAGCGCGCTTCAAAGGAATGATAGTTACCATTAGTTTCGTAAAGCACCAATGCGCAACAAAAAGACGCGTCTCTTCTCTCGCGGGGAATATCTTTTAACTTGTCCAGGAGTCTGGCATTGTTTTCATCGTCTGAAGCACCCTCACCAGCATAACGTGCGGAATAAATACCGGGTTCCCCCCCCAGAGCAGCCACTTCCAGACCGGAATCATCTGCCAGTACTGTTTCACCTGTAGATTCTGATACAATTCTAGCTTTTTTTAAAGCATTCTCCAGATACGTTTTACCGTCCTCGACTATTTCGGGCAAGGATTCGAAATGGTTTAAAGATAATAATTCGACGTTCGTGGAGGCAAGCATTTCCTTGATTTCCCTTACCTTTCCTTCATTTTTCGTTGCAAATACAATTTTCATGAACGGATTTCACCCGTGACTTGCTTTTGCAAGGTAATGATTTGGGCGATGCCGCTTCTCGCAAGAGCGGTCATCTGATCCATCTGGTCAATGCTGAACGGCATATGTTCAGCCGTTCCCTGTACCTCGATGAACAAACCCGCTCCCGTCATGACAAAATTCATATCCACATCAGCCTGAGAATCTTCCTCATATTCCAGATCCAGTAAAACCTGATTTTGCATAATTCCGACACTGACTGCCGAAACAAAATCTCTTATGGGGATTTCGTTGATCAATCCCTGCTTTATCATATGTCTAAAAAGATCGACCAGCGCTACAAAAGCTCCGGTAATTGATGCGGTTCGGGTACCGCCGTCTGCCTGAATAACATCGCAGTCGATATATATGGTTCTTTCACCGAAAGCGCTTAGATCCGTTACGGCCCTCAGCGATCTGCCGATCAGTCTCTGTATTTCATGGGTTCTGCCCCCTAGTTTACCCCTTACGGATTCCCGGGAGGAACGCGTCTGTGTAGACATGGGCAGCATGGAATACTCCGCGGTCAGCCAGCCCTTCCCCGTGTTTTTTAAAAAAGCCGCCGTTTTCTCTTCCAGCGATGCAGCGCACAGAACTTTCGTATTGCCGAATTCGACCATAACGGAACCCGGCACATTGCGCAAATAATGGTTGGAGATGCGAACAGGCCTCAGTTCATCAAATTTTCGATCCTGATTTCTCTTAAACACGGGGCTCCTAAAAAAAGGAATTTATGCTTTTTGCCAGCGCTCTGGCAATGTCTTTTTGTGTTCTGCCGGATGCCAGTTTCTTCTTTTCTTCGGGGTTTGTGGCAAAACCAAGCTCGACCGTCAACACGGGAAGGGCGAGATCTTCGGCAAGTGGCACATCTGCTTCCCGGAGCCCCCTGCCTTTCCGCGGAAATAAACCGTCAAGACCCTTCTGCACCAAGCGTGACAGCCGGACGGTATCGCTTAAATATTTTTCATCGTTGGCATCATCTTTCCCCGTTTTCTTTTTTGGGGAATCATTTTCCTCATGAAAACCCGGATAATACATTTCGAATCCCGATGAGGTTTTGCCAAACCCCGCATTGATATGAAGGCTTAAAACTATAGCAGGTTGTATTTTCCGAATATTCTTTCTGCGCTCAGCCAAAGAAACCGTTATGTCAGAATCACGGGTTAAAACCACCTCAAGATTTGCATTCTGGGCCAGTTCCTTTTTAAGCGCCTGTGCAATGGCAAGAGTTAAATCCTTTTCCGCAATTTTATCAATCCCGACAACCCCCGCATCCTCACCGCCATGCGCGGGATCAATGACCACAACATGCTTTACCGTTTGTGCATGAAGCAATAACCCCGGGAAGCACATGAAAAGGACTGAAAATAAGACCATTGTATATTTTTGACATTTGCCCAACATCATTTTATCAAATTCTCCTGTTATTTGACCCTGCTCAAATTGCGCCTGCTTATAGCAGAGTGGATTTGTTTGTCAACATCCAAATTGATTTTAACTGTCTTTAAGCTTTGCGAATCCTTTCAATGGATCGAACAACTTTCAACTGGCGAATGGCGGAAAAAATGGAATTCAGCTGCTGCAGATCATTAACGTCAATGATAAACATGCAATTGGCAATCATGTCCGTTGTCTCCACCTGGGCAAAGCTGATATTGATGTCAAACGAGGTGATCACGGAGCTGACCTCTGTTAAAACGCCCTTGCGGTCATTGCAGACAACCTTAATATGCACGGGATAAGCATGCTTCTGGCGAAGATCCCAGTTGATCGCAAATTTGACCATAACGTCATCAATACCGGTGAGACTGATTCCCAGTGAAGGAGCGGCAGCTTTTTTTCTTGTTTTCTCCGGAAGTTTTTCACTTCCTTTGGGCGCTTCAGCTGTGACAAGAAAGGAATTGACTATCTGCCTGGGTGAAATCCGGCCATAACCCACCTGTGATATCAAATCTTCCACCGTTGGTAGCGAATGCTCCACGAGGATTTTCTTCATTTCGTCCGATTTGACACAAGTCGAAAATTTCAGGTTGTTTCTCTTAAATTCTTTGTCCAGCAAATCTCTGCCCAGCGTCTGAGAACTGTTTTTTTCTTCCAGATTGATCCAGTTACGGATCTTGGAGATGGCACGGGAGGTTACCACGTATTTCAGCCAGTCTTTGCTGGGATGATGCCCGGCCTGGGTGATAATTTCAATCTGATCGCCATTTTGCAGGTGATAACGCAGCGGCACGATATTGCGGTTTACTTTCGCGCCGATACACTGATTTCCGACATCGGTATGAATGCTGTAGGCAAAATCGATGGGCGTAGCCCCCCTGGGAAATGTCTTAACATCACCATGGGGCGTAAAAACATACACATCCTCCGGAAACAGCGCCATTTTCAGATTGGACATGAACTCTTTTGGATTCTTGATATCCTTCTGTACTTCCAGCGCTTCGCGAAGTTTTTTAATCTGCGAATCTTCATCATCCTGAAATGCCCGTCCTTCCTTATAGCGCCAGTGGGCGGCAATCCCTTTTTCCGCCCATTCATGCATGGCCCTCGTCCTGATCTGAATTTCTACTCTTTCCCCATGCGGACCGATCACTGCCGTGTGCAGGGATTGATAGTTATTGGCCTTGGGCATGGCAATGTAATCTTTAAAACGGCCGGGAACAGGCTTCCATAAGGCATGAACGATGCTCAGTGCTTCGTAGCATGTTTTTTCTTTTTCCGAATCGAGGATAATGCGGAACGCGATGACATCATAAACTTCATCGAAGTCGATATGCTGTTCATGCATTTTTCTGTAAATGCCGTACAGATGCTTTGCCCTTCCCTCGACTTCACCCTGAATCGATACTTTGACCAGCTCTTGAAAGATGATGTTTTTTACTTCTTCCGTGTAGAGGTTTCTTGATTCATAGGATTTGGCCACCCTGCTCTTAATTTCATTGTAGGCATCCGGCGAAAGATACTGAAACGCCATGTCTTCCAGCTCCATCTTCATCCAGTTGATTCCCAAACGGTTGGCCAGCGGCGCATAGACATCCATTGTCTCCCGTGCGATATATACCCGTCTGTCCGGCTTCTGATACTGAAGAGTCCTCATGTTATGAATACGGTCAGCCAGCCGAACCATCAGGATACGGATATCCGATGACATCGCCAGAATCATTTTGCGGAAATTTTCCGCCTGCCTTTCTTCCTGGGATCCGAATGAAATACGGCTCAGTTTGGTAAGCCCGCTGACCAGAAAAGAAACATCTTTGCCGAATTCTCTTTCAATTTGTTCCTTCGTGGTCAGTGTATCCTCAATGGTGTCATGCAGAAGTCCGCTGATGATCGTCGCTGAATCCAGCTTCATGTCGACCAGGATACCGGCCACTTCCATGGGATGCGTAAGATAAGGTTCACCGGATAAACGAACCTGTCCCTGATGCACCGTAGCCGAGTAAATATAAGCCTTCTGGATCATTTCCAGCTCTTCAGCCGTCAGATAGGCTTGTGCTTTATCAAGAATGTCATTGATTCTTAGCATGGATATTCCCGGTTATATTATAACGGCGCCTCATCGGCTGAACTCATCTCCGCGGCAATAATTTTCCGGACTTGAGCAACAACCTCCCCTATCTCATAAAGACTGCTCTCGCCGGATCGGCGGATTTTCAATTCGACCTGGCCCTGTGACAGGTTCTTTGATCCCACGACAACCCGCAGAGGAATGCCGATCAGGTCTGCGTCTTTGAACTTCACACCCGCTCGTTCATCACGGTCATCGATGATCGCTTCCACGCCGCAGGCCAGCAATTCGCCATAAATATCTTCCGAGGCTTTCATGACGTCCGACTCTTTGATGTTCACGGGAGTTACAATCACTGTATAAGGGGCAAGCGGCATCGGCCAGATGATGCCGTTGGAATCGAAGTTCTGCTCAATGCAGGCGGCCACGGTCCTTCCGATCCCGATGCCGTAGCAACCCATGATCATGGTTTTTTCCTTTCCGTCCCGGTCCAGGTAGGCGGCTTTCATGGCTTTGCTGTATTTGGTTCCCAGCTTGAACACATGACCGACTTCGATTCCCCGGACAAACTTGATGACTCCACCGCAGCGCGGGCAGGCATCACCGGGTTGGGAAACACGCAAATCGGCAAAAGACTCCACCTGGAAATCACGTCCGATATTCACATTTTTCAGATGATAATTCTCTCTGTTGGCTCCGGTGACCATATTCACCAGATTCATGATTGAATAATCCGCGATCACCCTGGTTTTAATACCGACGGCGCCGGCAAACCCCCTTGGCGCTCCGGTCGCTTTCATAATCATTTCATCATCGGCCAGCTCCATTTCCGCCGCACCCAGATAGTTCTTTACCTTGATTTCGTTGACCTCATGATCACCGCGGATCAGGACCGCACAGGGTTTGCCGTCCGCACTGAAGATCAGGGTTTTGACAATCTGCTCTGGTGACACATTGAGAAAGGCGCTGACCTCATCAATCGTACGCACATCCGGTGTTTCAACACTTTCCATTGCCGGCTGTTCTTTCTTCTGGAGATCCTCCGCCGCGGGCTTCGCAATTTCAGCCTTTTCCAAATTGGCTGCATAATTGCATTTTTCACAAAAAACGATAGCGTCCTCGCCCGATTCGGCCATGACCATGAATTCGTGCGAGAAGCTTCCTCCGATACTGCCGGAATCCGCCTCGACCGGACGGTACTTCAAACCGCAGCGCCGGAAAATATTATTGTATGCGGCAAACATTTTCTCATAGCTCTTTTCAGCTCCCGCTTCGTCCGCGTCAAAACTGTAGGCATCTTTCATACCGAATTCCCGGCAACGCATTACCCCGAAACGCGGACGCACTTCGTCCCGGAATTTTGTCTGGATCTGATACAGGTTGCACGGAAGCTGCCGGTAGGTTTTGATATCATGGCGTACCAGGTCTGTGATAACCTCTTCATGGGTCGGTCCAAGACAATAATCGCGGTCATTGCGGTCACGAAACCGTAAAAGCTCCTTTCCGTAGAAAGTCCATCGTCCCGACTCCTGCCACAGCTCCGCGGGCTGTACCATCGGAAGGTGAACCTCCTGTGCTCCGGCTTTGTTCATTTCTTCGCGGATAATCTGTTCCACTTTTCGAATCACGCGGTATCCCAGCGGCAGATAGGAATAGATGCCGCTGGTGAGTTTCCGAATCATTCCCGCCCGAATCATGAGCTGATTGCTGACAACCTCTGCGTCGGAAGGTATTTCCCTTCCTGTGGGCAGGTGCATTTCCGAGTAACGCATTGTGCCTCCTTATTTTTCATTATCCAGGGATTTTATCTCTTCAAGCAACACCTGGACAAAATCCTCTTCTTCCACTTTTTTGTAGGCAACGCCTTTTTTAAACATCATACCGAATCCACGGCCTCCTGCAATCCCGATATCCGCATCCGCGGCTTCACCGGGACCGTTAACCACACATCCCATCAGCGCCACCTTGATATATTTTTTTCTTCCGGCCAGCGCTTTTTCGATGGTTTCCGCCAACCCCGTAAGATCGATCTGACATCGTCCGCAGGTGGGACAGGCAATGATTTCTGGACCGATTTTACGAATCTTCAATGCCCGCAAAATACTGTATGCAACGGGGATTTCCAGCACCGGATTTCCGGTTACCGAAACGCGAATGGTATCGCCGATGCCTTCATACAGGAGCGTGCCGATGCCCAGGGCTGATTTGATGGCCGCATCAACGAGCGTTCCCGCTTCCGTGACGCCCAGGTGCAGGGGATAATCCGTTTTGGCGGCTATCATCCGGTAGGCCTCAATCATCATCGGCACATCGGATGACTTGAGAGAAAGCTTGATGGATTCAAACCCCAAGTCCTCAAATATTTCGATATTCCGCAAAGCGCTGGTATACATAGCTTCCGCGGTAACTCCGCCATATTCTGCAACCAGATCCTTCTGCAGAGATCCGGCATTGACACCGATGCGAATGACCGTCCTGTGTTCTTTGGCTGCCCGGACAATTTGAACGATCTTGTCTTTGGCAATATTGCCGGGATTGATCCGAATGCCGTCCGCACCATATTTTATGGCATCAAGTGCATATTGATAATGAAAATGAATATCGGCAATCAATGGTATTTTAATGCGTCTTTTAATGGCCGGTATCGCATCGACGGCCTGCTTGTCCGGAACAGCTACTCTTACTATTTCACATCCTGCTTCCTGTAATTCATGAATCTGCCTGACCGTTGCTTCAACATCACGGGTATCCGTATTGGTCATGGATTGAATAATAATGGGCGCATCCCCTCCGATTTTGACTGATCCGACATGAATGACTCTTGCTTTTCGTCTTTTTTTTAAAACCTGCTTCACGGGCATAGGCTTTCTCTCTTTATCCTTTGCAAATTTATAACATTTGTAAACGTCCCGGGCAATGGCAAATTTAGATCCCTGTGGTACTGGTTCTGAAAAAAATCAAAAAAGCGGCAGTCGCTGATGGTCCGTTATGAACGTCACCGTCGACAGCCGCTTTTGTGCTTGATACGAAACCGGGTTTTCCTATTCTATTTTCCCAGCCAGCAATGCAGACAAAGCTGTTGCTCAGGCAGACCGATAGCCGCAATCATATCTTCTATGGTCATGTATTTCAGGGATGTCACATTTAAATCACGCCTGATCCAATCAATCATTTTCGCGTGCTTTGATGATGCTGTATCGAGATACTCTGACGGATTCTCAACACCTTTCCCTTCCAGGGCTCGCATCGCTTTGTGGCAGGCCAGTTCAGCAGTGGTTCTGGTTGAAGACGCATAGATACAGGGAAACATCAGGGGAGGACAAGCGGGGCGAATGTGAATTTCCTTTGCGCCATTGTCCCACAATTTTTTCACGGTCAGGTTTTTTAATTGTGTGCCCCGAACAATCGAGTCGTCGCAAATAATCATCCGGTTGCCGTTGATGACCTCCCTTACCGCGCTGAGCTTCATGGTCGCTATCAAATCACGAATTTCCTGCGTGGGAGGTGTGTAACTTCGTCCATAACCGGGCGTGTACTTCACCAGGGGTCTCCGGTACGGAATGCCGGATTCCATCGCGTAGCCGATGGCGTGACCGACGCCGGAATCGGGAACCCCGGCGACAAAATCGGCCTCGACGTTATCCCGCTTGGCTAAATAGCTGCCGCACCGTTCCCGGGTTCGCTCCACGCTGATGCCGTCGTAGCTGGATGAAGGGGAACCTGTGTATATCCATAAAAATGAACAGATTTTTTTCTGACTTCCTTCGGGCTTGAGCTGCCTGATTCCATCGGAAGAAAGCAGCACAATTTCACCCGGTCCCACGAACCGTTGCAACTCATAACCAAGATTCTCAAAAGAGCTTGCTTCGGTGGCAACGACATAGGACTTTTTGTTCACATCCTTGCTATGGCCCAGTGCAAGGGGAAAACGCCCAACCTTGTCCCGGGCGGCGTAAATACCCTCGGGTGTGAGCACAAGAACACAGATAGATCCTTCAATGATGCCGCGCATGGAAGCGATGCCTTCGACGATATTATCTCCCCGGTTAATCAGGGAGGCGACAATTTCCGCGTTATTGACACCTCCTCCGGCCATCTCCGTAAAGGAGGCACCTTCATTGAGCAGCTCGCCTACCAGTTCATTCTTATTGGTGATCAACCCCGTGGCGACCACTGCATAAATACCGAATTTGGAACGAAAAATCAGCGGCTGCGGTGATTCGTCATCAATGGCGCCTATTCCTGCGTACCCTTCCATTTTTCTGTAATCATCGACAAACCGCGACTTGAACTGCGCCTGTGATATCCCGTGAATTGTGTTATAAAATCCTTTAGGACCAAACACCGCCATGCCGCCGTGCTCGGTTCCAAGGTGTGAATGATAATCCGTTCCGTAAAATAGCGTCTGAACACAGCTGTCCTGTGTGATTACACCGAAAAGACCTCCCATTTCTTCCTTCCTTCCACGGCTTTTTAAGCAAGCTTTGCAACTGCGTTTTTAATTCTCTTGACGCCTTCCTCAATATTCTTCATTGAAGTGGCGTAAGACAAACGGATATGATGATCATTTCCGAAAGCCGCTCCCGGCACCGTGGCCACATTCGCTTCGTCGAGTAGATATTCAATAAAATCGGTTGAACTTGTTATTTTTCTGCCTGAAAGAGAACTGCCGTACGTTGCGGAAACATTGGGAAACACATAAAATGCGCCTTCAGGCATGAGACAGGATACGCCCGGAATGTCATTGAGCGCTCCCACGATATAATCTCTTCTCTTCTTAAATTCCCGAACCATCATTTCAACAACGCTTTGATCGCCGTTGAGAGCCGCCACGGATGCTTTTTGAGAAATAGACGTCGGATTAGATGTGCTCTGACCCTGAATTTTCCCCATGGCCCCGATTATTTCCTGCGGACCCGCCGCATAACCTATGCGCCAGCCGGTCATGGCATAGGCCTTGGAAACACCGTTCACCACAATGGTCCTGTCTTTCAACCGCTCATCAGCAGTCGCAATGTTCGTAAACGGATACTCCGTATAAAGGATTTTTTCATAAATATCGTCTGATATGATGAAAATCTCTGTATCCGCCAGAACAGCCGCTAGTGCTTTGAGGTCGTCCGGTGAATAACCGGCTCCCGTCGGATTGGATGGACCGTTCAGAACAACTGCTTTGGTGCGTCCGGTCATTGCAGCCTTTAATTGTTGGGGAAGCATCTTGAAACCATCTTTTTCCAGGGTATTGACGATAACCGGCGACCCTCCGGCAAGAACAACAATATCAGGATACGAAACCCAGTAAGGGGCAGGAATAATAACCTCATCCCCTTCTTCAATGAGCACCTGGGCCAGATTGTACAATGTGTGTTTGGCGCCGCAGGAAACGACGATCTGCGAACGATTGTATTCCAGATGATTATCAACCGCCAGTTTCTGAATAATCGCGTCTTTCAATTCATCCGTTCCGCCAACCGGCGTATATTTTGTAAAACCGGCCTCTATGGCTTTTATGGCCGCTTTCTTGATGTGATCCGGTGTGTCAAAGTCCGGTTCCCCGGCACCGAAACCGATGACGTCTCTTCCCTCTGCCCTCAGGGCATTGGCCTTTGCCGTTATGGCCAGTGTCTCCGATGGTTTCACTTTTGCTACTCTACCTGCCAGTTTCACAGACCTACCTCCCGTTAGTATTCACGTTGTATTTTTCTAATAATTTCTGATGAACATTTTCCGGAACCAGCCCCCTGACCGAGCCCCCCAGGCTGGCCACCTCCTTGATCAGCTTGGAACTGGTATAAAACCATCTAAAACCACTCATAAGAAAAACAGTTTCAACTTTTTTTGTCTGACGCCTGTTCATAAGCGCCATCTGGAATTCATATTCAAAATCGGAAAGAGCGCGCATGCCACGCAAAATAGTGCTGGCTCCTGAGCTCTTGAGGTAATCAATCAACAGACCATCATGACGGTCAACGCGAATCCCCGGATAATCCTGAAAAACTTCCCGGATAAACTGACAGCGTTCCTCTACCGTAAACAGGGCCGTCTTGCTAAAATTATTAGCGACAAGCACAATGATTTCATCAAAGATTCTGCTGCCTCTTTTTATGATATCCACATGACCGTTTGTAATCGGATCAAACGAACCCGGATAGATTGCAACCTTATTTTCGAATTTTTCTGTGTTCATGCACTGCCCATCCTTAGCAAAGTTAATAAATTATCCCCATACTTCCTCTGATCCGTTATGAACCATTCCGTGGAAAAGGCCAGTTGTTCTTTTATGGAATGCTGCAGCACAACAAAACCGTTTTCCCCAAAGACAGGATATTTCGTAAGCGAACGAAGTGTTTCTGCGATAAATCCCCTGTTATAGGGAGGATCGGCAAAAACCACATCAAAACCGCTTTTCTGTCTGTAAAGATCCCGCAGGGCCGTTTGGATATCAGCATGGATGATCAGGCATCGATCCGCATAACCACACAATGAAACATTCTCCCGGATCGTCCCGATCAGGTCCCTGTTTTTTTCAACAAAAACAACTTTTTTTGCTTTACGGCTCGCTGCCTCCAGTCCAACTGAACCTGAACCGGCGTACAAGTCCAGAAAAGTTTGATCCGCCGGTGATCCGAGTATGTTGAAAAGTGTTTCCCGCAAAAAATCCGTTGTCGGTCTTTGTGTTGAGCGGGAAGGAAACTTCAGTGTTCTTCCTTTTGCTTCACCTCCGGAAATTCTCATAGGATCTCGTTGGAATTCAAGCGATACAGTTTTTATGATTCCTTACTGGAAACATCGTTTGGTTTCAAATCCTTCTGGCGCATCTTCTGAATGAATTTCAACAGCCACCAGATAGGTCCGGATAAGGCATATCCCACAAAAATGACAAAAAACATCACTTCCGGTTTATAAATGATGATCAATAATATGCCGACAAGCACCAGAAAAGTCATAAACGGCATGCGGGAAAAAAGTTTCATGTCCTTGCCGCTGTAATATTTAATATTGCTAACCATTAAAACAGACAGGGCAAACACGAGGACCATAATGAAAGGACTGTGAAATGTTCCGTAATCAATGCCAAGATCATCTAAAAAAATAACCGTGGTGGCGATGACACCTGCAGCCGCCGGTATGGGAAGACCGTTGAACACCTTACTTTCGATAAGACCGATTTGTATGTTGTATCTGGCAAGGCGAAGCGCTCCGCAGAGAACAAACAGAAAACCTGCCATCCAGCCAAGTCTTCCGTAAAAGGACATTGCCCAGATATAGGCCAGTAAAGCAGGAGCCATGCCGAACGCAATCAGGTCTGAAAGGGAATCATATTCAGCTCCGAATTTGCTTGTGCTGTTTGTCATTCTTGCTACCCGGCCGTCCAAACTGTCAAAAACGACTGAAACCAGCACAGCCACAGCTGCGATATAAAACTTCTCCTGTACCGATGCAATGATTGAATAAAATCCGGAAAATAAACTGGCTGTGGTAAAAAGATTCGGCAGG
>JAGFXG010000258.1 GCA_017860985.1 Deltaproteobacteria bacterium | reverse complement strand
TCTCTCAGCTCATCCCCTGACGGATCAGGATAAAGCCGCAGTGTGTCACAGGCGGCAAGCTTGATGGCGTTGACGGCTTTGGCAGAGGGCGGATAAGGGTTTTCATTGGTGTTCAACTTAATATACTTACGGTCTTTCGGCTGTTCTCCGGGAATGTAAGGCTTGATGCTTTTTGCCGTTTTACTCCAGTATCTGCTCATGTCCATTCATCCGCATTCTTTGATTATTGAAAACTTGTGAATCTTAAATATAAAAATTATTGAGAAATATCCATGTATATTTTGCATACGTTTGGCCACATCTAGCATTACAATAAAGGATGAACTCTGGCTTAATATTGTGGTATAGATACATAAAGCAGACCAGGCAAAGAAGTCATTTATTATTATTACGAAAAAACTGTGGAGGAACAAAATGCAATCAGTATATCCCAAAAAGGATCGGCGGCGTCGTGATCAGGTCGTATTCATCGAACGACGTAAAGGTAAGATTTGGATGTACGGTGAAATACTGCTCTTTGTCGGGCTGATCATGTATGTCTTTTGGCGCCTGATATAAGAAAAATTGACATTAGATTTTTGTAAATCATCCCGCGCGATCTTCAACGTTTATCACGCAGCAAATGTGTGAACGTGCAAGTCGGCGAGCACTTTTTCCTCAATTCACCATCTGATAATTATTACACACATATACCCATTCAAAAAACAATCCAGGGTTCATAATGAACCATCATTTTTAATTGAATGACTTGTTTTTTCTAAGAGACAAAAAACAAATCATTCAAAAAGAATATAAATTATAATTAACAATATCAACATCATACAACATGGCTTCTATTGAAAAGCCATCAATGGCACACTGATTGCTAACTTGTCTGAATTATTTATACCGGAAAAGGCAAATCGTATTGGAAAAACGGAGCGAAACTTCAACTGACATGAATAAGGGGAAAAATGAAAACGAATAATCTGGCGACTATTGAACCGCAGAACACGGAAAATGTTTTTAGTGCTTCTGAAGAGAAGTACAGAGGGCTTGTTCAAAAGATTCAGGACGGTATATTCATTATCCGGGATGGAAATATACTTTATGCCAATGAAGGATTCGCCAAGGTAATGGATTACAATGCGAAGGAGTTAATCGGCAGAAGCGTTAAAGAGTTTATTGCGCCGGAATACCTGGCGCTGGTGACGGACCGCCATGCACAGAGGATGAAAGGTGGTCATGTTCCCAGTGAATATGACTTCAGCCTGGTTAAGAAAGACGGTGTAACGAGGGTGGATGCCCTTATTAATTTGACAGCTATCAATTACGAAGGCGGTTTGGCTGTCATGGGAGTCAGTAAAGATATTGCCGAGCGCAGAAAGGCGGAAGAAAAACTCGATGAGCTGCTAATAAACCTGAGAAAGTCAATCAAAACAACAATTCAGGTATTGGGCATGGCATCAGAAGTAAGAGACCCCTACACAGCTGTTCATCAGAAGAGAGTCTCCAATCTAGCCCTTGCCATCGCCAAAGAGAAGGGGCTTCCTACTGACAAAATTGAAGGAATACGCATGGCAAGTTCCATCCACGACATAGGGAAAATATCCGTTCCATCGGATGTATTATCCAAACCTACCCAGTTGAACAACATTGAAATTTCTATGATTAAAGAACACTCTCATGACGGGTACGAAATGCTCAAACATGTGTATTCTCCATGGCCCCTTGCAGAAATCGTTCATCAGCACCACGAACGGATGAATGGCGCTGGTTATCCGAGAAATTTGAAAGGGAATGAAATTCTTATGGAGGCCCGCATTCTTGCCGTGGCAGATGTTGTGGAGGCTATGGCTACCCACCGTCCCTATCGTGCGTCATTGGGTCTGGATGCAGCCCTTCAAGAGATAGAGAAAAACAAGGGGATTCTGTATGACAGTGGCGTCGCCAACGCCTGCCTGAGATTGTTCCGGGAGAAAGGCTATCAGCTTACCTACCAATACGAGCTGTTTAGGCTGCACTAAACAGGTATCATGCAGACAATTGGCGGGCCATTATCGTTCAATTTCCCGCACGGTATTTAACTTTTTATATCCGTTTGCGGCCCAGACGTATAAATCCTGCACCGTCACATTGCTTGAACAGACAAATTGCCGCGCGCCTTCCTCCATTCGTCCCGGACTCTGTTTGCTTTTATAGATTTTAAATGAACCGTTTTTGAACAGCATTAAATAATATTCCAAATTCTAAATCTCCCTTCAAATTTTATTTTTCGATTCATTTTTTCAATTTTGATCCAATGTATCAATCCGTGTCACTTCAGAAAAATCCCGCTCAATATATAGCCTGCCGCAATCAGCGCCTGGGTCAAAAGCACCAGCAGGACATTTTGCCCCATGGCCTTGAGAAAGGTTCCCCGTTCATCATACCGGAAGGATCCCTTAATGACCTGAAAGGCCAGGGGCAATGTCACCAGCGACACAAGCGTAAATACTGGCATGTAATGACGGATAACCGCCCAGACAACCCAGAAATAAACAAGCAACGTAACGAGTGAAAAAAAATAAGCCGCTTTTTTCTTGCCGGCAACAATCGGCAGGGTTCGTCTCCCCACGGTCACATCTGCTTGGGCATCCGGAAACTCGTTGAGTAAAAGCAGATTATGCACCAGAAAAAATGAAGGCATTGAAGCGATGAAGGAACTTGCAGAATATGCGCCGGTATGGACAAAGTAAGCACCCATCACCGGCAGAATACCCAGTCCCAGGCCAGCCGACCACTCGGGGTAACCCATTTTCAGAATGACAGGGGTATAAAAGATAATCAGAAGAGCAGCCAGCACCAAAAGCGGTAAAAGCATCCAGCCGGACTTCAGCACAAAAAACACAGCGATAGGAATCAGGATAAGCAAGCAGATAATCCCCAGCCACAAAACCTCTGAAACCGTCAGCAAACCTTCCGGTGCGGCGCCGCTCCCGCCGCTGAAGGGAGTGCGGCGGGTTTTATAATCCAGCCCGCTGCGGGCGTCGAAATAGTCGTTAAAGATATTGACCGCCGCGTGGGCAACCAGAAGGCCGAATGTGGCCAGCGCCGCATATCCGGGGTTAAATGGCGAGCCGAAAAGTCTTGATTCATACCAGGCGACGGCGGCTCCCAGAATACCCAGGATCAGCGCTAGAATCAGAAAAGGGATGCGGATAACAGTTACAACACCTTTGAAGCTCATTGACTATCTGTTTCTTTCCTTTCTACGGGTTATTGCATGCGCTCCTTAACAGTTTATTCATCTTCCTGGCAAGGAAATTATGAAAGTATAATCAGTGATGCAGTCATGGCGTTGCCCCTTATAGAAAGGCACTGAATAAAACGACTTTATCCAAAATAACAGACAAATTTAT
>JAGFXG010000027.1 GCA_017860985.1 Deltaproteobacteria bacterium | reverse complement strand
ACGATGGCGACGATAACCGCCACAGGGCAGGAAAAATTCCAGTTCGGATTTACGCCGCTTCTGGACGGATTCAAATACGTTCCTTTTAACGACCCGGCGACGCTGGAGGATGCCATCTCGCCCAGGACCTGTGGCATCATGCTGGAGCCGATCCAGGGTGAGGGCGGTGTGATTATTCCCGACGAGCAATATCTGGCAAAGGTCAGGGATATTTGCGACAGGCATAAGATTCTCATGATTGTCGATGAGGTCCAGACCGGAATCGGCCGGACGGGCAAATTATTCGCTTATGAATATTCCGGCATTCAGCCCGATATTATGACTTTGGCCAAAGCCCTGGGGAACGGCTTCCCTGTGGGGGCGATGCTCGCGACTGATAAGGTCGCAGGGGCTTTCGGCCCGGGAAATCACGCGTCCACCTTCGGCGGCAACCTGCTGGCCATGGCGGCGGCCAAAGCTACTCTGGAAACGATGCTGGAGGAGGGTGTGCTGGAAAATTGTCAGAAAATGGGGGAGTATTTTCTGGCAAAACTTCAAGCTCTGAAGGCTAAACATGCTATGATTGCCGGTGTGCGGGGAAGGGGACTGATGCTGGCCTGCGCTCTGACCATTGAAGGTGCGGACATTGTCAGGGTTTGCCAGGAGCGGGGCTTGCTGATTAACTGCACAGGCGGCAAAACGCTGCGCTTTGTTCCGCCGCTCACGATTACTGAAAAAGACATCGATATGGCGGTTGCCACTCTGGATGCGGTCATGGAGGGGAGATGAATAAGGACCTGCTGAGTTTTGCCGGCATGAAACCGGAGGATTTCGAAGACATCTGGCTTCGCGCCGCCCGGCTGAAAAAAATGCTGAAGGAAGGCAAAGAACATGCGTCTCTCAAGGGCAAAACCCTGGGCATGATTTTTGACAAGTCTTCCACGCGCACCAGGATTTCGTTTGAAGTCGGCATGTACCACCTGGGAGGGATAGCGCTTTTTTTAAATTCGCGCGACACCCAGATCGGCCGCGGCGAAACGCTTGCTGATTCCGCCCGCATGATGTCGCGTTACTTAAACGGAATTATGATCCGGACATTTGCCCAGGAGAGTGTGGACGTCCTGGCCAGCTATGCATCCATCCCTGTCATCAACGGGTTGACGGATCTGCTGCATCCCTGCCAGATTCTGGCGGACCTGTTTACGATCAGGGAAAAGAAAGGCACTTATGAAGGCATCAGAGTCGCCTATATCGGTGACGGAAACAATATTGCAAACAGCTGGATTGAAGCGGCCGAACACCTGCCTTTTGAATTGACGCTGGCCTGTCCGGAAGGGTATGATCCCGACAAACGGATCATGGAGCAGGGCCGGAAGTGCGGGAAAGGCTCTGTCCGGCTGTATCGCGATCCCCATGAAGCCGCAAAAAATGCGGATGTCCTCTATACGGACGTCTGGACAAGCATGGGCCAGGAAGCCGAATTACAGGAACGGAAAAGAATATTCAGGGATTATCAGATTAACGCTGGTCTTCTGGAAGTGGCAAAGAAAGACGCTATCGTGATGCATTGTCTGCCTGCGCACAGGGGCGAGGAAATTACCGCTGACGTGATTGACGGACCGCAATCCGTTGTGATTGATGAAGCGGAAAACCGTCTGCACGTGCAAAAGGCTGTATTGGAAATCTTGATTTAGGAGGAATTGGTTGTGGCAAGTAAAATTAAAAAAGTAGTGTTGGCGTATTCCGGAGGACTGGACACGTCCGTGATTGTCCGCTGGCTCATTGAAACGTATAAATGTGAAGTGATCTGTTTTGCGGCCGATGTGGGGCAGAAAGAAGAATTAACGGGATTGAAGAAAAAAGCAATCAGCACCGGCGCCAGTAAAATATATATCGAAGATCTGCGGGAGGAATTCGCACGTGATTTTGTTTTTCCGGCGTTGCGCGCCAACGCGATCTATGAAGGAACCTATTTACTCGGCACATCGCTGGCCAGACCTTTGATTGCTAAAAAGCAAATCGAAATTGCCAAAAAGGAAAAGGCGGATTCTGTTTGCCACGGCGCGACCGGAAAGGGCAACGATCAGGTGCGTTTCGAACTGACCTATATCGCGCTCAATCCCAAAATCAATATCATTGCCGCCTGGAAGGACGACAATTGGACGTTTGATTCCCGTGAATCCATGTTTGATTACGCAGAGAAACATAACATTCCTCTGCCGTTGACCAAGGCCAAACCCTACAGTTCCGACCGCAACCTGCTGCACATTTCGCATGAAGGCGCTATTTTGGAAGACACCTGGGCGGAACCGCCGGAAGATATTTTTGTGCTGACAAAGTCGCCCGAAGCGGCACCAGACAAGCCGACATACGTGGAAATCAGTTTCGTCAAAGGAAATCCGGTGGCGATTGACGGCAAGAAGATGTCGCCGGCCAAATTGATGGATCACATCAATATCGTTGCCGGCAACAACGGGATTGGCCGTGTGGACATGGTGGAAAACCGTTTTGTCGGCATGAAATCCCGTGGCGTTTATGAAACTCCCGGAGGGACGGTATTATGGGCGGCGCACCGGGCAGTAGAGTCCATCACGATGGACCGCGAAGTGATGCTGATGCGCGACTCCCTCATTCCGAAATATGCGCAGCTGGTCTATAACGGCTTTTGGTATGCCCCGGAGATGAAGACACTTCAGGCGTATATTGACGCGACGCAGGAAAACGTTAACGGTACGGCAAGAATGAAACTGTACAAGGGCAATTGCACCGTTGTCGGACGCAAATCGCCGAACTCGCTGTACAGCGAGGCTTTTGCAACGTTTGAGAAGGATCAGGTCTATAACCAGAAGGATGCGACCGGATTTATCCGTCTCAACGGCCTCAGGCTGCGGATTCAAAATATATTGAAAAACAAACCCTGATTGCACGGAGAGCAACTGCATGGCGGCAAGAAAAAAACCATGGGCGGGACGCTTTGAACAGGACACGGCCAAAAGCGTCGAGAGATTTACCTGTTCGCTGCATTATGATTCAAGGCTGTATCGTTACGATATCGAGGGGTCCATCGCCCACGCGACGATGCTGGCCGATTCGGGAATCATCGCACGGAAGGAAGCAGCGGCAATTGTCCGCGGTCTGAAAAGTATTCTGCTGGACATGGAAAAGGGCGGCGTTGTCTTTGACCAGGCCGACGAAGATATTCACATGGCTGTTGAAAAGGAGCTGATCCGCCGTATTGGTGATGCAGGCGGGAAACTGCATACCGCGCGCAGCCGCAACGATCAGATTGCTCTGGATGTGCGGCTTTTTCTGCGTGCGGAGATTCGGACCATTACGGGACTGCTTGTCGCCCTGCAAAAGCAGCTGGTGAAAATGGCCGCAAGCGAGATTAAAAGCATTATGCCGGGATACACGCATATGCAGAAGGCGCAGCCGGTGCTTTTATCCCATTATTTTCTCGCGTTTGTGGAAATGTTTGTCCGTGATGAGCAGAGGTTTGCCGACTGCGGAAAGAGGCTCAATATTTTGCCTCTTGGTTCCGCGGCTTTGGCCGGAACCGGACTGCCGATCGATCGCAGCCGGACCGCAAAACTTCTTAACTTCCCGGGCGTAAGCGCGAACAGTATGGATACGGTGGCGGACAGGGACTATATTGCGGAATTTATTTTTGCGTCTTCGCTCACCATGATGCATCTGAGCCGCTTTTGCGAGGATCTGGTGCTGTGGTCTTCCGATGAATTCGGTTTTGCCGAAATTTCGGACGCCTACACCACGGGCAGCAGCATTATGCCGCAGAAGAAAAATCCGGATATCGCGGAGCTGATCCGGGGTAAAACCGCGCGGGTCTATGGTGATCTGATATCGATCCTGACGCTGCTCAAGGGGCTGCCCATGACCTACAACCGTGACCTGCAGGAAGATAAGGAGCCTCTTTTTGACGCGGTGGATACCGTTCGCAACTGTCTCGCTATTTTTACGGAAATGCTGGCCCATACAACGTTTAACTCCGGAAGAATGCGTGAAGCGGCGGGTGGCGGTTTTTCCACGGCGACGGATGTGGCTGAATATCTGGTCCAGCAGGGGGTTCCTTTCCGCCGGGCGCATGAAATTGTCGGCCGCATTGTTGCCTATTGCGTCAAAAGCAAAAAGACGTTTGCAGATCTGGAATTGAAGGATTATCAGAAATTTCATGCGGGATTCAAAGACGACATCATAGTCAGGATAAAACTGGAGAATTCCGTTAATGCGCGCAGGCATCGCGGCGGCACGGCGGCATCAGCCGTAAAGGAAAGGATACGGGAATTTGAAAAAAGGTTCGGTAAAAAATAAAATTATATGGAGTGTGGCTCTGGCACTTCTACTTGCCGGTTGCGGATTGAAGGCCAACCCGGTTCCGCTGGTATCGGTCGGACTGCAGAATCAAGCTGCGCAGGAATTAATGGCTTCAGTCGATGGAAATACCATTGTGCTGACCTGGACATTGAATGACCCTGCAGGCAGGACTAGGTACATTACCATAGAGAGAAGCCGGTTGGGCAGTCCGGGAAATGCCTGCAAAGACTGTCCGCGGACGTTTGAAAAAATCGGACAGTTAAAGGTTGATGACCGTAAAAACAATGAATACAGTTTTGCCGATTCCCTTGCAGCAAAAGGCCAGACATACAGCTACCGCTTAAAGCTCTGTGATGAGGCTGATATCTGCAGTGAATCGCAGAGTGTAGAAGCAGATATGAAATAAACAAAATATTCAGGAGGCACATTGTTATGTTTCGAGGAGCCATAACCGCCCTGGTAACCCCGTTTAAAGACGGAAAGGTGGATGAAAAAGCCCTGAGGGAACTCATTGAATTTCAGATCGAGGCCGGCATCGACGGACTGGTGCCCTGCGGAACAACCGGGGAATCACCGACCCTGACTCATGATGAGCATGACCGGGTGATTGAGATCACCATTGATGCTGTCAATAAAAGGGTGCCCGTGATCGCCGGGACAGGATCGAACAGCACGGCGGAAGCGCTTCGCCTGACCAAACACGCATACGAGGCCGGCGCGGACGGCGCTCTGATCGCCTGCCCTTACTATAACAAGCCTACGCAGGAAGGCCTCTATCAGCATTTTGAGCTGATTGCCCAAAATGTGCCGATCCCGGTTATTCCCTACAACATTCCGGGGAGGACAGGGGTGAACATGTCGCCGGAATTGATTTTTCGGCTGTCAAAAATTAAAAATATTGTCGGCATCAAGGAAGCTTCCGGTTCCATGAAGCAGATGAACGACGTGCTTGATTTGTGCGGCCCGGACTTCGACGTTTTATCCGGCGACGACGGATTTACGCTGCCGCTGATGGCTATCGGCGGGAAAGGCGTCATCTCTGTTGCGTCCAACATTGTTCCCACTGAAATGGCAGCCATGGTGGATGCGATTGATGAAGGGCATCTGGAGAAAGCACGTCAACTGCATCATAGAATGAGTCCCCTGTTTGATGTTCTTTTTATCGAGGTAAATCCGACACCTGTAAAAGCGGCCCTGGCGCTGATGGGGAAAATTGAATATGAATACAGGCTGCCACTTTGTAAAATGGCTCCGGCAAATTATGAAAAGCTTAAAAAAGTCATGGCCAATTACGGCTTGATCTGGTCAGCTTGAAAAAATGAATAGACATTCGAGGAGCGGTGGTTATGGTTAAAGCTATTGTTACAGGCGCAGGCGGAAAAATGGGCGGCAGGATCATCAGCCTGATTTCGGCAATGGAAGACATCCAGGTAGTCGGGGCCATCGAGGTGCCGGGGCACCCGATCATCGGAAGAAATGTCGGTCATTCACTGGGCTGGGGTACAACAAGTGTGACGGTCAGTGATCAACTGGCCGACTGCATTGATCAGGCGGACGTGGTGATCGATTTTACAAATCATGACGCCTCTCTGCACTATCTGGAAATTGCAAGCGAGAAAAATAGAAGCATCGTCATCGGTTCGACAGGGTTTACTCCCGGTGAAATGACAATCGTCAAAAAGATGGCAGAGAAGACACGATGTGTCCTTTCTCCGAATATGAGCGTCGGCGTCAATGTCATGCTGAAAGTGCTGGAATATTGTTCGGGTATTTTCGGTGATGATTATGATGTTGAAATCGTCGAAGCGCACCACCACTTGAAAAAAGACGCGCCCAGCGGTACGGCAATGCAGATGGCGCAGGTGATTGCCGACAAACTTGGACGTAATCTGGAAAAAGAAGCGGTATATACCCGTAAGGGGATCATCGGAGAAAGAACCAGGACGGAAATCGGCATTCAGACCCTTCGGGCAGGTGACATTGCAGGAGAACATACCGTGATGTTCGGCGGGATTGGAGAGAGACTGGAAGTAACGCACCGGGCGTACAGCCGGGATAATTTTGCCAAAGGTGCGATTCGTGCAGCTAAATGGATTGTGCATCAGGAAAACGGTCTGTACGACATGCAGGATGTTTTGGGCTTGAGAAAGATCAAATAGCAGAATGGATTCATGTTGAATGGCATGATCAGTTATATTGGGATCGGCTCCAATGTGGGCGATTCCCTGGCAAACTGCAAAGAAGCCGTTGTAAGACTGTCAGACATTCCGGAAACGGTGCTGGAGCGTGTATCGTCCTTTTATAACACCGAACCGGTGACGGACTTTCCGACTGCTGAAGATGTTCAGGAAGTCCTGAAAAACCAGGACTGGTTCACCAATGCGGCGGCGGAAATCCGCACGCTGCTTTCGCCGCACGATCTTTTAATGAGATTGCAGGATATTGAAAAGACGATGGGGAGGGTTCGGACGTTTGCGGGTGCCCCTCGCGTCATCGATCTTGATTTGCTTTTATACGGGCAGGAGGTCATGCACGAAAAAGATCTGGTCGTTCCTCATCCCTCAATGCATAAGCGCCGGTTTGTCCTGGAGCCTTTGTGTGAGATTGCTTCCTACGTGATTCATCCTTTGTTCGGGGTTTCGATGCGCGGTCTGAAAGACCGGCTGGAGGATCAGAAAAAGGTCGAGATTCATCAATAATTCAAGAAGAAGGTTATTATGAACATCATTAAAGTTGTGGTCATTTTAGTTGTCCTTTACATTGTATACAGGATCGTGAGAATGACGGGAAGGGCAAAGGTTGACAAGGTGAAAGGGTATCGGGTGGATGATAAACCATCCTCAGGAGAAGACCTGGTGCAGGATCCGTTCTGCCGCACCTACGTTCCCAAGAGCCAGGCATACCTCAGGGAAATTGACGGCCGCGAGCAATTCTTCTGCAGTCGGGAATGCTGTGAGAAATATCTTTCAGCGAATAAATAGTTGGTCAGAAAATCAGGGGGAATTATGAAATTTTTTATCGATACGGCGAATATTGCGGAAATAAAAGAAGGGTTGTCTCTTGGGATGGTGGATGGCGTCACGACGAATCCATCGCTTATTGCCAAAGAAAAAAGAGACTTTGATGCAGTCGTGAGGGACATCCTGAAAATTGTCGAAGGACCGGTCAGTCTGGAAGTTGTCGCGCTGGAGGCGAAAGGCATGTTTGCGGAAGGAAAAAAGCTGGCACGCCTCGGGGAACAGGTTGTGATCAAAGTCCCCATGACCACTGAAGGTCTCAAGGCAACCAAGATGTTTGCGGACGAAGGGATTGACGTCAATCAGACATTGATTTTTTCACCGCTTCAGGCCCTGATGGCGGCAAAGGCTGGTGCGGCGTATGTCAGTCCGTTTGTCGGGCGTCTGGATGACATAGCCCATGACGGCATGGAACTGGCGGGGCAGATTCTCGATATTTACGACAACTACGGGTATGATACGGAAGTCATTGTTGCCAGCATACGTCATCCAAAACACGTTCTGGACGCGGCTTTGATGGGTGCCGATATTGCAACGATCCCTTTTAAGGTTATCGCCCAGCTGGCGAAGCATCCCCTGACGGATAAAGGCATTGCCCTGTTTCTGGAAGATTGGAAAAAGGTTCCGAAAAAATAGCCGGGGAAATTTGCTGCCCATGATTTCTTAAAAGGAAGCGGGACTGAAACGCATGAACAAGAAACGGGAAATATTCAATCCGCCAAACATCATCACGATGACGCGCATCAGCGTAGTCCCTTTTTTATTTTTTCTGCTGACCTCACCGGGGCCATTCTGGAGCCTGGTGCTGGCGGTTTTGTTTGTCGCCGCCGCCGTAACGGATGTGCTCGACGGCTTTATCGCACGAAAGTACCAGATGATCACCACCATGGGGAAATTTCTGGACCCCCTTGCTGATAAACTGATCGTCAATTCGGCCATGATTCTGATGATACCCATCGGCCGGATTGATGCCTGGATCGTGGCCATAATCATTATCAGAGATCTGATTGTTGACGGCATCCGCAGCATTGCGTCTTCGGAAGGGATGTACATCCAGGCCAGCATGCTGGGAAAGCAAAAGACACTGGCGCAAATCATTGCCGTGACCGCCTTGATGATTCATTATCCTTTCCTGGGGCTGGACGCTCATCTTGTGGGCACGATCACTCTTTATGTGGCTTTGTTGCTGACAGTATATTCGGGTGTGGATTACTTTGTCAAATTCTACCGGGAAACAGGCAACCGCTGAGATTATGGGGGTTTACGGTTTATATGCTGCATTCAAAAAGCTGTTGCATATCTTCATCATCCGCACAGGTTCATTTTTCTATTGACAAGAAGAGTTTATTTGTTATAACCACCATCGTTCTTAAGTGAGCGGGCGTAACTCAGTGGTAGAGTGCTACCTTGCCAAGGTAGACGTCGACGGTTCAAATCCGTTCGCCCGCTCCATTTTTTTTTGGCGGCATAGCCAAGTGGCTAAGGCAGCGGTCTGCAAAACCGTTATTCATGAGTTCGAATCTCATTGCCGCCTCCAGCCATATTCAGGAGTTTTTTAAAAAGAACTCCTTTTTTTATTTGTCAGAAACAATCTCAAGATAACCGCACGTTCAATCCGTTTTCGCTGATTATTCCACTTTGATGTCTACGGCCCTTTCGAGGGGTCTTCATGAGACCTGAATGCCGCGATCAATATTTTTTTGTGAGTTCCGTGACAAAGATGAAAGGGGGAAAATGATTTTTAAGGAACCGGAAAGTTCTTCAATGAAAGATGAACCGCATCATGATTTTTTGAAAATAATCGTTGCTTTAGATGTTGAAAGATATTAATTATTATGCTAATTATAAAAACGAAAAAACAATGATGTGTGAAAAAAACATTTTTTGCGCAAAAAAATATTTAAATAAAGCGATCGGCGGGGTCATTTTTTAAAAAATTCTTTCAGGAGAAATTTTTTGGCCAACTTCAAAGATGTTAATTCCACTGAAAGGTTGTTAAACGTCATCCGCGGTTCTCAGGAGGCTTCAA
>JAGFXG010000257.1 GCA_017860985.1 Deltaproteobacteria bacterium | reverse complement strand
GCGGAAAACACGGTATCCGTGGTGAACCTGCCCAGTGATGAAATGAAGGGAAGGATTATCGGCCGGGAAGGCCGAAACATCAGGGCCATCGAGGCAGCGACCGGCATCGACCTCATCGTGGATGACACGCCCGAGGCGGTTGTTCTTTCCAGTTTTGATCCGGTCCGGCGGGAAGTCGCAAGAATTTCTCTGGAAAGACTGATCAGCGACGGCAGAATTCACCCCGGGCGGATTGAGGAGATTGTTAAAAAGGTTAGAACAGAGGTGGATACCATCATCCGTGAAACCGGTGAGAGGACATCCTTTGATGTCGGAGTTCATGATATCCATCCCGAGATTGTCAATCTGCTGGGAAGCCTCAAGTTCCGGAAAAGCTTTTCTCAGAATGTCCTTCAGCATTCCGTAGAAGTCGCCCACATGACGGGCATGATGGCTGCGGAACTGAAAATGAACGTGAAAGAGGCCAAAAGGGCAGGTTTGCTGCATGACATCGGCAAAGCCATCGACCATGAAGTGGAAGGGACGCATGCCGCCATCGGCGCCGATTATGCCAGGCGGTTTGGAGAATCTCCACGGATTGTGCAGGCGATTGCAACACATCATGACGATGGCCGAATGAACACCCTGCTTGGCGTTCTGGTTCAGGCAGCCGATACGCTTTCGGCGGCAAGGCCGGGCGCCCGCCGAGAAATGCTGGAGACTTATGTCAAACGTCTGGAGGAGCTTGAAGCCATTGCCAATTCCTTTAACGGTGTGGATAAATGCTATGCCATTCAGGCAGGACGGGAGATCCGAATCCTGGTGGAAAATGAAAAAATATCCGAGAATGACGCGGTTATGCTCTGCAGGGATATCATCAAAAAAATTGAAAAAGACCTGACCTATCCCGGGCAGATTAAAGTGACCGTCATCCGGGAAACGCGCGTTTCCGATTTTGCGAGGTAATCGATGCCGGTTGCGAAAATCCTGTTTATTGGAGACATTGTGGGGAAACCGGGAAGGATGGCCGTCCGGGAGCTTCTGCCCGCGATCATCGAGGACTACCGGATCGATCTGGTTATCGCCAATTGCGAGAACGCCGCGGCGGGTTTCGGCGTGACCCGGGATGTCGTCGAGGAACTGTTCCGGAACCGCGTCGATGTGCTCACGTCGGGCAATCATATTTGGGATAAGAAAGAGGTGCTGGAATTTGTGGAGGATTATGAAACGCTGCTCAGACCGGCAAATTATCCGGAAGGTGTTCCCGGATTCGGGAGTGTGGTCGTGCCCAGCCCAACGGGTGCTCCCGTAGGCGTCATTAACCTTGCGGGGAGGGTTTTTATGCATTCCCTCGACTGCCCCTTTCGGAGTGCGGAAAAAGAGATTGAAAAACTCAGAAAAAAGACATCCATCATCATTGTCGACATGCATGCGGAAGCGACTTCGGAAAAGCAGGCGATTGGCTGGTTTCTGGATGGCCGCGTAAGTGCCGTTCTGGGTACCCACACCCATGTTCAGACGGCGGATGAAAGGATCATGCCGAAAGGGACGGCATATATCACAGATGTCGGCATGTCCGGCCCCTTTGATTCGATTATCGGCACCAGGAAGGATGCCGTGCTGGAGCGTTTCTTGACAAGCATGCCCAATAAATTTGATGTTGCCAGGGGAGATATGCGGCTTCAGGGTGTCGTTCTTGGGGTGGACCCTGCAAGCGGCAGGGCATTGGAAATCGAGCGGTTGAGTGTTAAATTGGACATGTAGGGGGTTGGCTTGAAAAGCGTCTACGATATTTTTGTCGAAAGGGGATTTATTGAGCAGGTCACCGATGAATCGCTCGTTCGGGAACTGCTCCAGGATCGGAAGATCACCTGCTATATCGGCTTTGACCCGACCGCCACGAGCCTGCATATCGGCAGTCTTGTGCCCATCATGGCCCTGGCCCAAATGCAAAGAAAGGGACACCGGCCGATTGCCCTGATCGGGGGCGGTACGGGTCTGATCGGGGATCCGAGCGGCAAGACGGAAATGCGGCAGGTCCTGACGCGCGAACAGATTGACTTCAATGCAGCGTGTCTCCAGAAGCAACTTGCGAAATATCTGGATTTTGGCAATGGTAAAGCGTTGATGGTGAACAACGCAGACTGGCTGACCAATCTCAACTACATAGAATTTCTGAGGGATATCGGCAGGCATTTCAGCGTCAACAAAATGCTGGCAGCCGAAAGCTATAAGCTGCGTCTCGAAAAAGGCCTGAACTTCATTGAGTTCAATTATATGCTCTTGCAGGCTTATGACTTTCTCTATTTGTTCAAGAACCGGGACTGCGTCATGCAGATGGGCGGGAATGATCAATGGGGCAATATGCTGGCAGGAATCGATTTGATCCGCAGGGTCGAAGGCAGAATGGCCCACAGCATCACATTCCCGCTGCTCGTCACTTCCCAGGGGCACAAAATGGGAAAAACCGAGAAGGGGACCGTTTGGCTTGACCCAGCCCTTACCTCGCCCTACGATTATTATCAGTACTGGGTGAATGTGGATGATGCGGATGTCGAGCGATTCCTGGCGCTCTTCACCTTTCTGCCGATGGAGGAAGTGAGACAGGTTCGAACGCTTGTCGATGCAGAGCTGAATATGGCCAAATCGGTACTGGCCTATGAGGCGACCGTGATCACCCATGATGAGCCGGCTGCCGTGGCGGCGTGGAGTGCGTCCACTGCTGCTTTCCATTCCAGACCGGTGGCGAAGGGCCTGTTCCCCTCCAGTACGATTCCCCGCAATGAGGCAGGGGAGGATATGTCGGCCATAGTAACCCTGGAAAAATCAAGTGACGAGCTGAAGCAGGGCCTGAGGATCATGGCCGCATGCTGTGAAGCCGGTCTGACCGGATCGTCGTCGGAGGCAAGGCGCCTGATTGCGCAGGGTGGGATCTATGTGAACGATCGTCAGGTGAAGGCTATTGATGAAAGAATCAGCCTTAATGACCTTAATGCGCGAGGTGAAATCCGTCTTCGTAAAGGGAAAAAGAAACAGGCCTTGATTCGACAAAGAAACTCAAATTAGGTCTTGACTTTATTTCAAGAAGTGTTTACAAGTAAATTTCGATCATTGATAGATCATTTGATTTTCAAGGCTGTCATCTTCCTGTTAGCAAAGATACAAACCTTACAATCACCTGTTCATCATACGCTTGCTTTGTTGGTTAAAAAAATTTTAAAAATTGCTTGACAAGATTTAAAGCATCAACTATATAGTAAAGCTCGTTTCTAACTGGCTCTTTCAAAATTGAATAGTGGGATAATCGATTTGTGGGTCCTTTTTTTGATAGAAAAAAAGATGGAGAGCAATCTCCAATAGGATTAAAACTGGAGAGTTTGATCCTGGCTCAGAACAAACGCTGGCGGCGTGCCTAACACATGCAAGTCGTACGAGAAAGTTGGCTTCGGCC
>JAGFXG010000256.1 GCA_017860985.1 Deltaproteobacteria bacterium | reverse complement strand
ATAACAAAAGCCCGATTGTTCCCTTTTCTTTCAATGGAACGTTCAAGCCAATGAACGAAATGTGGAATGATTTATATGGATGATTCTGTAGTCACGTTCCAAAACAAAAACCCTCTTGCAGTTGCCATCGGCGCCGATTAATGATAATTATTTGAAAAAAGGAGGGTTTAACCATCATGAAAAACGTAGAAATGGAAGTTGTTGATAACATCCTGACCATCAAGGTTGATCTGACCCGGGAATTTGGCCCGTCTTCTTCCGGCAAGACAATCATTATAGCAACTACGGAAGGGAACGTAACGATTCCCAGCCAAGAGGACAAGAAAGTCGGATTAAATGTGTATCGCAAGAAACAGCCTTAAGTTGATGACAAACAGAAACGCTGCACAGAAATGATGCAGGAAGAAACCCTTTTGCAACATCTCGAAGAACTGGCCGGGAAGCTTGAAATTTGCGTCCGGGATGAAAACATCAGCTTAGATGAAACATCCGTCACAGGCGGCCTCTGCCGCTTGGATGGACAGTATATTGTAATTTTGAATTCCAAGTCAAACGTGGAGGATAAAATTCAGGTAATGATCAAAGCCCTGAAGCTTTTTAACCTCGATGACATCTATATCAAACCGGCCGTGCGCCAGTTATTGGAAAACCAGCAGTAAACAGCAGCGCCAGTTTATCCGCTGCGTGGCACTCGATGCAGCAGATCTTGCTGAATGAATCAGGGATTGATCTCCATCACCAGTTCCCCGCTTTTTGACGGGTCATAGCCGCCGAGTTCCCTTACCCTGTTACGAAATCTCTGAGAACGGATAGTATCGAGCACGGCCCGTATATTCGGATCATCCAGGAAATCTGAAGGGATCACCAGATCGTATTGCTCTGTGTCCATGGGAATAAAGTCCAGATCGAGGGCTTTTGCGGCTGCATAAATTGCCATGCCACAGTCCGCGGCACCGCTCAGCACATCAACTGCCACGGACATGTGAGTGAATTCTTCATGATCGTACCCTTTGATAGCTTCATGCTTTATACCTTGCCGCGTCAGGTTGTAATCCAGCAGAATGCGTGTGCCCGAACCCGTCTGCCTGTTCACGTATGCAACATCACCGCGCATGAGGTCCGTGATTCCCCTGATCCCTTTCGGGTTGTTCTTTTGAACAAGCAGGCCCTGCTCCCTGAGAACAAGGCGAAACAGGCTTATCCTCATTCCTTTAAGGTAGCGATTGATGTAGGAAACATTATATTCTCCGGTCTGTGTATCCAGAAGGTGCGATCCTGCAAAATGGCAGATGCCTTTTTTAAGCGCGATGAGGCCTCCAAGGCTTCCCACGTTCCCCGATGAAATCCTGATGTTCCTTCGTGTAGCCAGCCTGACTTCATCGGCAATGACATCGATCGTGATGTCATGACTGCCGATCACCACTATCGTGTCTTTAAGATCTTCTTCGTCCACAAGGAGTCCGGCTTTGATTTCTTCATCCTGCCCGACGCCTTCCGACGACGGCGGAATGCGGATAATGCCTTCCGCCCGCGTAAGTGTGGTGATCGACCCTGCCGAACGGGGAAGCGGCGTTGCAATGCACCGCTCTCTCACCCTGCCAATGTTGACGCGGACGAATTCTTCCGTGCCGAGTTTTGAAGGAATGGCCCTGGATGTTCTCACCTTGATGGAACGGTCCTTCGGAGGCACTAACCCCTGTATGTGGAAAAGCATGGGCATGGCAAACTGCTCAAAAGACAGGATCGCCGAAACCGGATATCCAGGAATCCCGATGACCGGTTTTCCATTGACCACGGCCAGTATCGTCGGCTTTCCCGGCATCATGGCAACGCCGTGCACAAGAACTTCTCCAATCTGCGACAGGATACCTGCCGTGTAGTCTTTGGAGCCGGCCGATGATCCGGCATTGATCAGGATCAGGTCGGCATCGGAATTCGCCACGGCAAGAAGAACGCTGCGGATCGCGCCTTCTTCGTCAGGGGTGATATCCAAAACATGCGGCTCCGCGTGCGCCTCGCGCACAAGCCCAGAAAGCGTGACGGAATTCGAGTCGATGATCAGGTTAGACCTCAGCTGGCTGAAATCTGCGACGTCCCGGTGGCTGACAATTTCCGTTCCGGTGGGAATGATGATCACTTTCGGTTTTCTGCGGACCATCACTTTAAATACACCGGCGGCGACAAGAGAACCCATGTCGTAGGGACGGATCAAATGGTTCTGCGGAAACAGAAGCTGAGTGGCGACGATATCTTCCCCTACCTTACGGATGTTCTGCCAGGGATAGGCCGGCTGCATAATCTCGATATGCGACGCGTCCAGTTCATGGATTTTTTCCACCATGACAACGGCGTTATACCCTTCCGGAAGGGAGTTTCCCGTATTAATCCACACGGCATCCTCGCCCGTTTTTAAAACAATCGGTGACTGCTCGGTGGCTCCGTATGTTTTTTCAGACTTAACGGCAATGCCATCCATGGCGGCCGAGTGATAGGTTGGCGCGGAAATCCCCGCGTAAACCGGCTCAGACGTGACGCGCCCCAGCGCATCTTCCGTGTTAATCTGCTCCGCAACCGTTTTCTTTTCCCGCCATGCCCGTGAAAAGATTTCCCGGGCTTCCGGGAGACTCTTCATGGCCAGATAGATATTCCTTTTCATTTATTCCTCTTGTTCAAAAGGTCTGAAGAGCATCACAGAGACAGCCTGCCCTTTGTAAAGACCTTCCGTGTTTCTGTCAATTTTCACCAGGCCGTCGGCTTCAACCAAGGTTGATATCAACCCGGACTTCCCGAAAACCGGTTCAGCAAAAAGCCTTCCATCTTTGTTAAGCAGCCTTACCCGGATATAATCATCCCTGCCGCTTGCCGACTCGACGTTTCGCTCCAATTCGGCGCGCAGAAATTGACGAACATCCCCGGAGGCACGTACTTTCCCTGCCAGCCTCGCCAAAAAAGGATTCAAAAAAATCTCTGCGACAACCATGGCCGAGGCGACGTGACCGGGAAGTCCGAACACGGCCTTGCTGCCGATTCTGGCAATGATCGTTGGTTTTCCCGGGCTGATCGCTATTCCGTGAACCAGCAGCTCCATCCCTTCAAAAGACTCAAGGACTTTCACAGTCATATCCCTGGAGCCCACTGAACTTCCTCCGGAGATCCAAACGGTGTCGCAGTCCTCAAGGAGCTTGCCGGCTTTTTCCCTCATTTCTTCAAAGTTGTCTTTGCACAAACCCATGTTGAAGGGAACAGCGCCCACCTGAAGACAGAAAGCACTCAAGGTATAACTATTGATGTCCCTTACCTGTCCGGGACCGGGTTTCTGATCGATGGGGATAACCTCGTCCCCGGTAGAGATGATACCGACCTTCGGTTTTTTGTACACGGATATTTTCTGCATGCCAAGACCGGCCAGGAGGCCGATGTCCTGGGGTCTGAGGAC
>JAGFXG010000255.1 GCA_017860985.1 Deltaproteobacteria bacterium | reverse complement strand
AAAAACGGCTGTCTTTCTTTAGGGAAAGACAGCCGTTTTCGTTCATTTATTTGTTCAATGATTTAAGTTACTGCAGAACAGCGGCTCTTTCTTCCGGTTTTACTTTTGCGCCCTTTTTATTCATCCGGTCAAGGGTGATTTCCCACTCTGCTGCGTTTTTATTTGCTTCGTTTACTTTTTTAATGCCGTGACATGTGGTACAGGCATTGTCCACAATTGCTTTCCCTGAAGGCTGGGCAAAAACAGTTCCAACACACAGGGCAAATAAAAAAATGCCGCTTACCGAAACCGCAAATGCTCTCTTCATAAAACCCCCCTTCCAGTTTTATTCGGTTAACAGTTTTTCAATAACCGGCTGATCAAAGCCGGGTACGACCTGACCTTTGATATACAGCAGCGGTGTTCCCCGGACGCCTATTTTTGATGCGGCATTGAGGTGCGCTTTCAGCATGTCTTCAGCATTCTTGTCGCCGCATAAATTGAGCCGTGCGCTACCATCCAGTTTGCCCCCTAAAACGTCGTTGAAGGCCTGTTCCATGTTTTTCGAACATAAAATATGACGGATTTTCTTTTCCGAATCCTCGGATAAGGGAAAGAAAAAAACATAGAGCGTAACGTCTTTTTTCCGCTTATTGAAAAAGTCGTAGGACAATTTACAATAATGGCAATTCGGATCAATGAATTCCACAACCGCCGTTTTCCCGCTTCCGATTTTCAGAGCTTTATCCAGTGGCAGTGCGGCGAGTTTGGCGGCCATTTTTTTTGTGTTGCTTTCCTGTGTCAGATTTTTCCCGTCTTTTGTAACAATGCTCCCCAGCAAAAGAGCATCATCCTGGGAAAGATAATAATAAACCTGTTTTCCGTTATAGACCTCATAAATACCTTTCAGGGACGTTTCTGAAAATGTTTCATAAGTGTTTTTGGGGAAGCTTTTTTTGAACTGCTCTTCGCTGGACAGCTTTTGTGACGATGCACATCCCGGAGACAATAAAACACTTATGGCTAACGCAATCAGTAACTTTTTCAAGGCTAGACTCCTTTGTTAAAAATTGTTGTAAGTATCATGGAATTGAGCGCACATTGGACGGTTCAAGTTAACCATCCAATACGTAAAACCGGTGTGTCCGTTACGTCTTTGTTGATAAATATTTGATCTTATAGCTTTAAAATGGTCCGCCTGTCAACCTGCAAATCGCCCTCATGAAAAACTTGACGGCAGTCAAGATGATTGAGGAATGAATAGAGGGTGTCTGGCCTGAAGTGAAAATTCGTAAATAGTTTCATGGGTTGCCTGTAATCTCAAATTTCAAGACCCGCCCGGGTCATCCATTTTCTGTTTTTTAAAAAGTTCCGCGGCCCGCCTTAAGGATGCTTCCAGGTCCTGTAAGGGCAAGCGCATAGATTGGAATTAAAGTACCGCGGATCATCGGTGACTTCTTGTCCCAGCCAATCCGGGTGTTCAAACACCTGGTCCGGTCTTTCCAGCTCCACTTCCGCCAGAACAAGACCTTTGTTCTCTCCTTGAAAATCATCGATCTCCCAGAGGAGAGCGCTGCAAGCAACCGTATACCTGTTCTTTTCGATAATCGGTCCATCGCAAAGATTGAGCATCTCTTCGGCGTGTTCAAATGGAATTTCGTACTCATATTCGGCACGCTTTGCACCCTTCGTCAGGCCTTTAATCGTCAGAAAAGCCTTATCACCGGCGAGACGCACACGGACGGTTCTCTCTTTGTCGCGATTCAGGTATCCCTGACACAAGTGGATGCCTGTTCCCTGTCTCCACCCATCGCCTTTTACAAGAAACTTGCGTTCAATTTCAACAGGCATAAGCTATCTCCTTCCGGATTTCCGTTCTGCTCAACAGGCCGCGTTTCCTTTTTCGTTTTTTAAGCAGCAAACCTATTTTTAAATAAATAACATCAGGCAAGGTATCTGTCAACTTTACCGGAAGAAAACGGGTTTTAATTAAACAATGTGTGGAGGGCTGCATTGTTTGAAAAATGGGGGAAGGGATGACAAGATTCCCTTGACATGCAAATCCCCATTTTTTATACTTCATCATGAAAAAGTGAATTCTTACCAAGAGCGTATCAAACAGCAACTGCGGATCATGGCGTTTGTTTGCACAGCAGTATTTTTCAGACCGAAACTAATTGCCATAGGAATTCTATAAACGATGTCTTTACCAGGCTTAATTTCGTTGCTGTTTTTCCTCGCCGTAGTAATATACTATTTGCTGGGCTTTTATGTGATAAGGCTCAACCCCGGTTCCATCATACACCGGCTCTTTTTTTGTATCTGTTTAACCCTGTGCATATGGGCATTTTCCTTCTCCATCGCCAACTCGGCAATTTCTTATGAAATGAGTTTAACCTGGAGACGGGTTGCCGCGATAGGATGGGGCACCTTATACAGCATTCTTCTTCATTACACTCTTTGTCTCACCGGAAAGCAAAACATATTCAGGAAGAAATGGATATACGCACTTATTTATCTTCCTGCCGCCGTGAATGTCTTTGTTTTCAGCCTTTATAGCGACCTGGCGGTAAAAAGATATGTTCTGGAATACACATATGCCGGTTGGGTGAATGTCCGGCCTGCTTCCGCGTGGGATTTGATGTTCAATGTCTATTACATTGTGTTTTCCCTCATGGTTATCGGCCTGTTTTTTCACTGGGGCTGGTCATCAAAAGAACGCGTGATCAAGAAGCAGGCGTATATGATCGTAGCTTCTTACGTGTTGGCCATAGTCATTGGAACCCTGACTGAATTCGTCATCAATTATTACTTCCCGTTCAAGTTTCCCCAACTGGCCCCCTTGATTACACTGATTCCGATTACAGCAATGTATTATTGCATCATTAAATACGGCTTAATGGCTCCGGAAACAAAAAACACCGTCCCGCAGGAAGGTCAGATCCTGAGCGAGGCCAGTCAATCCCAGCTTTACCTGTATTTAACCAGGGCCTATATCCTGGGTGCATTTTTATACTTTGCTATGGAAAATTTCATTCATAGAAGTTCTTTTATTTCATCATTGCCTCAGACTTTATTGCTTATCATTCTGGGAGCAGCGCTGCAGATTGTTCAGAAGTTCAAGATTAAACAAAATGCCAAAGATGGATTGCTCAATATCCTGGTGACGTTGTCAATCCCTTTCATCGTATTGAGTTTCATTGACGACAGCGTAACCTTCTGGGCGTTGCCCATTATTTTTGTGCTGGTATCCATTTTATTCCGCCAGAAAAGACTATTGTACATGGTCAGTGTTGCCACGCTCGCAACGCTTTTCTGTGTATGGATAATGGTACCGGAACAGACCGTAAAGATTGGTCTCTCAAATCATGTTTTCCGAATAGGCATTTTCGGCATCTTCATCTGGATTGCTTTCTATATCAATCGCATCTACTTTGATCGACTGGCAAAGAATGAAGAACAGGTCAAACTCCAGAAATTGCTGGC
>JAGFXG010000254.1 GCA_017860985.1 Deltaproteobacteria bacterium | reverse complement strand
TCGTCTGCGGACGCGTATGTAACCATCCATGCGAGACGGCCTGTATGCGCGGCAAGGTGGACGAACCGATCGACATCATGCATCTGAAGCGTTTTGTCGCGGATCTGGACCTCAACGGCGACACCCGCTACCTGCCTGAAAAGAAGGAAAGCAACGGCAAGAAAGTTGCCGTGGTCGGCGCAGGTCCGTCAGGACTTACCTGTGCGTACTATCTGGCGATAGAAGGTTATGAGGTGGTGGTTTACGAAGCCCTGCCGGTGTCGGGCGGCTGGATGGCTGTCGGCATTCCCGAATACCGTCTTCCCAAGAATGTTCTGAATGCGGAAATCAAAGTCATTCAAGACCTGGGTGTAAAGATTTATCATAATACCAGAATTGGCAGAGACATTCCCTTTGATAAACTGAAAAGCGATTTTGACGCGGTCTTTATCGGCTGCGGCACCATGAAGAGCAGCAAGCTCAATATCCCCGGCGAAGACATGCAGGGCGTGATCCATGGCGTGGATTACCTGATGCAGATCAACCTGGGCAAGCAACTTTTCCTGGGAGACCGGGTAGCTGTCATCGGTGGCGGAAACGTGGCCATGGATGCCGTTCGTACGGCTGTCAGAACCGGTTCCAAAAATGTTTTCATCCTTTATCGACGGACCCGTGCTGAAATGCCCGCTTCCCCGGAGGAAATTGAAGAGGCCATTGAAGAAGGGATTGAAATGAAATTCCTCGTTGCCCCGAAACGGGTTGTGGGCAAGGATGGAAAAGTCACTGGTATCGAGTGCACCAAGATGGAACTGGGCGAGCCGGATGCCAGCGGCCGACGCCGTCCCATCGAAATCAAAGGGTCCGAATTCATCGTTGAATGCGATGCCATTGTTCCCGCCATCGGCCAGGAGGCGGACCTCTCCTTCATCACGAAGGAAAGCGGAGTCTCCATTAACAAATGGAACAATGTCGATTACGACAAGATCACTTATGCAACGAACGTTCCCGGTGTTTTCTCCGGCGGTGACGTGGTCACCGGCCCTCAGACCGTTGTCAAAGCCGTCTATTCCGGCAAGGAAGCGGCCAAATCCATCGACCGCTATTTGCAGGGTGTCGATATGAAGGCCGGCCGTGAGAAAGACTGGACCAAAGACCTCGCGGACAAAGCCGATGTTTCAGATGTGGCCAAAGTTCCCCGTGAAAAATATCCGAACATGAAACCGGAAGAGCGCCGCACCAGTTTCCAGGAAGTCGGTATCGGTTTTTCAGAAGCCCAGGCGATTGCGGAAGCCAATCGGTGCCTGGCCTGCGGTATCTGCTCCGAGTGTTATCAGTGCGTTGACGCCTGTATTGCCAAGGCCATCGACCACGATATGACAATTGAAGAAGAAACGATTGAAGTGGGCGCCGTGATCGCCTCATCAGGGTTTGAAATATTCGACGCCAGTAAGCGTGGTGAATACGGCTACGGCATTTACAAAAATGTGGTGACGGCGCTTCAGTTTGAACGCATTCTGTCCGCGTCGGGACCGTATTTTGGTCACGTGCAAAGAATTTCGGACGGTAAGGAACCCAAAAAGATTGCCTTTATTCAATGCGTCGGTTCCCGCGATGTTTCATGCGATAATAGCTGGTGTTCATCGGTTTGCTGCATGTACGCGACCAAAGAAGCCATTATCGGAAAGGAACACGCCAAGGGACTGGAACCCACTATTTTCTACATGGACATCCGTGCCCACGGGAAGGATTTCGACCGGTTTGTCAACCGCGCCAAGGATGAATACGGCATTCGTTACATTCGCTCCATGCCATCCTCTATCAAAGAACTGCAGCAGACCAATAATCTGCTGATCAAGTATGTCAATCAGGATGGAAGTCTTACTGAAGAAGAATTTGACATGGTGGTGCTGTCTGTCGGCCTGATGCCGCCCAAGGAAGCCAAAAAGCTTTCCGCAAGCCTGGGCATCGAGCTCGAAGAGCACGGATTCTGCAAGACAAAACTGGAAAACCCCGTTGAAACATCGCGTCCCGGCGTGTTTGTCTGCGGCGCCTTTGGCGGACCGAAAGATATCCCGGAGACTGTTATGGAAGCCTCGGCTGCCGCTGCCTGTGCCGAAGGGCTGCTTGCTTCGCAGCGCGGTACGATGATTACCCCGGCGGACAATCCGGAAGAAAAAGACATGCGCGGTCAGGGTGTTCGAACAGGCGTGTTCGTCTGCCACTGCGGAATCAACATCGGCGGTGTGGTCAACGTTCCCGAAGTCCGCGATTTTGCCGCGACGCTGCCGACCGTTGTTTATACGGCCGATAACCTCTTCACCTGTTCTCAGGATACAGCCGTGAAGATGGGCGAAGTCATCAAAGAAAAAAATCTCACCCGCGTGGTGGTAGCGTCCTGTTCACCCAGAACACATGAGGGGCTTTTCCAGGAAAACTGTGAAAAGGCCGGCCTGAACCGTTATCTGTTTGAGATGGCCAATATCCGCGACCAGAACTCCTGGGTGCACATGCACGAACCGGAAAAAGCCACTGAAAAAGCCAAAGATTTACTCCGCATGGCCGTGGCCAAAGCTCAGTACCTCAAACCGTTAAAACCCGGACAGCTTTCCGTCAATCATCAGGCATTGATCATTGGCGGCGGTTTGGCCGGTATAACCGCAGCTCTGTCGCTGGCTGATCAGGGATTTGCCTCCACCGTCATTGAAAAGGAAGATCGCCTGGGCGGCAATTACAATCATTTGTATAAGACCCTCGAAGGATTGGATACGCGCGCTCACCTGAAGGGGCTTCTGGAAAAAATTTATAAGAATCCTTTAATAACGGTTGTCACCAGCGCCCATATTGAAAAGATTGAAGGGTTTATCGGCAATTACAAAACCACCGTAAAGGCTAAAGACGGCGAGAAAGTTTTCGAACATGGTATCGTGCTGGTAGCCACCGGCGCTTATGAAAACAAACCGAAAGAGTATCTCTACGGTCAGAACGCCAAAGTGAAATCGCAAAGAGAGCTGGAAACGCTGATTTATGAAAAGGATCCGAAACTGGCCTCTGTGAAAAATGTTGTTATGATTCAGTGCGCGGGCAGTCGCGATAAGGAAAGACCTTATTGCAGCCGGTATTGCTGTGGCGAGGCGATCAAGAATGCCTTGGAACTCAAAGCAGCTGATCCGTCCCGCGATATCACCATTCTCTACCGGGATATCCGTACCTTTGCTTTCAAGGAAGACTATTACAAGAAAGCCCGGGAAGCGAACATCAAATTCATCTCTTATGAAGAAAACCGCAAACCGGAAGTGGTGGCCTCAGGCGACAAAGTGGAAGTAAAGGTATTTGACCCGATTCTAAATGAAGCGGTCAATCTGCCCGCGGATGTCGTAGCCCTGAGTATTGGTGTCGTGCCGAATCCGGAAAACGCGGCCATCGGCCAGATGCTTAAAATTCCCACCAATCAGGACGGTTTCTTTCTGGAGGCGCACGTTAAACTGCGCCCGGTG
>JAGFXG010000253.1 GCA_017860985.1 Deltaproteobacteria bacterium | reverse complement strand
AGATATTGCGCTGTCTTTATCGGCAGTTAATGTAAAAAGAGCTTGGTATGCCGTTGGCATTATACAAGATATCCGTGAACGAAAGTTATCGCAGGAGCTGATTAGACTGAGGCTGTCTTTGTTTGAATTCGCTGCGAAGCACTCTCTGAATGAACTGCTGCAAAAGACACTGGATGAAGTTGGAGTTCTGGTAAATAGCCCTATCGGTTTTTATCATTTTCTGGAAGAGGATCAAAATACTCTTTCTCTTCAGGCCTGGTCAACCCGCACACTCAAAGAGTTTTGCAAAGCCCAAGGGAAAGGCATGCATTACGGAATCGATCAGGCGGGCGTTTGGGTGGATTGTGTGCGCGAGAGGAAAGCGGTGGTTCATAACGATTACAATTCATTGCCGCATCGCAAAGGACTTCCTCAAGGACATGCCGCTGTCATTCGCGAGCTTGTTGTGCCGATTATGAGGGGCAAAAACATCGTGGCGATACTTGGTGTGGGTAACAAACCAACAGAATACACTGAAAAGGATATAGAAATTATTTCCTATCTGGCGGACGTGGCATGGGAAATTGCTGAACGTAAAAAGGCGGAAGAAGAGCGGAATAAATATTCAATCGACCTTCGGGAACGTATGAAAGAACTCAACTGTCTCTACTCCGTATCCGAAATCGTTCGCAGAGAAGATATTTCTCAGGAAGAAATATTAAAACTCTGCCCCGATATTATCGCGCAGGCATATCAATTTCCCGAAATTACCGCCTGCCGCATTATGTGGGGTGATCATGAATACAAAACTCAAAACTTCAGAAAGACTGAATGGTCGCAAAGTTTTGATATAATGGTCAACGGTCAGCGGGCGGGTTCCATTGAAGTCTATTGCATCGGGGGCAAGGATCAGGAATGTTACGATGATTTCTTTTTAGCCGAAGAACGAAATCTGCTCAAAAATATTACCGATCTTCTTGGCCGGTCTGCCGAACGTAAACAGGCCGAGGAGCAGATAAAACACTTGGCCACGCATGATCCGTTGACCGATTTGCCGACATTGAGATTGGTTGAAGATCGTTTGGCGATGGCCATGGAACTGGCTAAGAGGCACAAAAAGAAGACGGCAGTGCTGTTTATTGACCTGGATGGATTCAAGAATATAAACGATACACTGGGGCATGACGCCGGCGATTTCCTGCTGAAAACATTAGCTCAGCATTTCCTTACGTGTATCCGAAAAACCGATACAATTTCCCGTATTGGGGGGGATGAGTTTTTGCTTATTGCCGTTGAGCTGAAATCTGTTGATGATGCCGCAAGAATTGCCCAAAAGGTATTAAAACTGGTATCCCGACCGGTTCAGATAGAAGGACAACAGTTTTCTGTCACCGCAAGTATTGGAATCGCTTTTTATCCGGACCACAGTGAGGATATGAAAGAACTTATCAAACTTGCCGATGAAGCCATGTATCGTGTTAAAAATTCCAGCAAAAACGGATTTGCTTACGCAAATGAGATCGTCCCGCAGCAGAGAATATAAAAAAGGCAAACCGCTATGGGATAATTAATAAGTGTTATGTCCCCCGAATTCACTTGCCGGAATAATCTCTAGGGTTTGAGCGTCAGGACATCGGTATATTGAGTTTTCACCGCCGCTTCTTTAAACGGGAAAGAAATGTATCGTCCCTCCCGCCAGGCCCTGATGCCGTCTTCGTAGTGAGGACTGGAGGGGTTATCTGATTGTCCGGAACTGTTGACGGCGATCATGGGTTCTTCCTGACTGAAATCAACAATCAGACGCATCGTTGGAATATTCCAGGTGGCAAAATCTTTTCCCATCATGTAGTTGGAAACGTTGAGGGTAAGGTGATCGCCGGGGGCGGGATACGGTCCGCGGTTGAAATATGGTTTCAGGACGCCAAGCACCGCTCGCTCAATGAAACTCATTTTTGACGCCAGCGCGTAAGTATCGGTTTCCCACGTATACGAATGCAAGGCACCCCAGGTCCAGTTTTGCTCTCCGGCTCCAAGCGTTTTTTCCAGGAAGTCGACCGCATCGACTAAAGAGTTCGCAAGGATTTGCGCCTTGGTTTCCTTTGGGGGCGTTCGGATATCATCCCAGAAGGGGCTCTCATCACCCCGCAGCAAAAGGTGATCAGAAGTAGCGCTGTAACCTTCGTTGTTGAGGACCACAAACGCCTGCCAGGTGTCTGAATCGGCCGGCCCCAGTTCATCAAGAAAGGTGTTTTTCATAACCTGATCGAGAAAGGCGGATACAAGGGCTGCACCAGGAGAATCCACTTTCATATTTCCGTCGAAATTTTTCAGCATGGTCAGGGCCGTTTGCGCCTTCCTGATTTTGCCTTCGTCTTTCCAACGGCTAATCTCTTTGTTGACCTGACCGGCCAGTGTGTGTTGGAACATCATTTCTTGAAGTTTTGGAACGAACGGTGAGTAAACGTCCAACTGCATATCAATGGAGGTTTGACGCGTGTGCTGATCCGTTGCCTGCGCCATCTGGGCAATGCGTTCGGCCCGCTCCGGCCAGTACCACGAAGAAGAGAGAACATAGGGATAATCTTTGGCAATGGTGCGGTGGTTCGCCGTGCCGATGAAGCCGGCTGGGGGATTTTTAGCGGCAGGCAGCATGCCTGCATCAAGAAATCTGGTCCAGTCGAATTTGCCTGTCCAGCCGGGCGACGGCATCAGACCTCGTCCTCTGGCGCGCACCGGGTAGTTGCCGGTCACCTGCCAGCCAATATTGTCCCTGTCGGCAAAAACCATGTTGAGCGGGATGGCGCGAATGCGCTTCGTAAGCGCGGAGGCTTCTTCTGCTGAACCGGCCGTGCTCAGGCCGAAAAAGGCGTCAACGCTTCTATCCTCAGCGGCGGAGTTGTTCTGGCTTAAGGCTATGCCGTATGGGAGATCAAGCTTTCCGGCCTGAAGGATGTGGAGCGGTTCTTTGTTCAGGATGTCATTTAACAGCGGTCCGTGTAAGGTCTCCCGCATCGTGAGGGTGACGGGGGGCTTGCCTTTTACCCGGAATATCTCTTGACGCTCGACAACGGGCCGCCACTGTCCTTTATAAAGATAATGCAGACGGCCTTCAATGGATTTAAGCTGTTCTAAAAAAATGTCCTGATTATCCGCCATCACCATGGTCATGCCCCAGGCGATGCGCCCGTTGAATCCGGCGACAATGGCGGGCAGGCCCGAAAGGTTAATGCCGGCGATATCGACCCCCGGGCAGCGCAGATGCATCAGGCTGTACATCGCCGGCATGCTCAAAACGAGGTGTTGATCATTGGCCAGAATACTGGCCTTTCCTTTGGTCCTTTGTTTGTTGATCGCCCAGTTGTTAGACGCGGCCAGACCACCCAGGCCCAACGCTCGAAGCAGCAGATGCAGATCGGTTAAGCCCGACAGGTTCTTCGTCGCACCTTGCAGCTCAATTCCGTGCAACTTGGCCGCTTCGGTAAACGGCAGAGGTTCATCCGGATAAATGG
>JAGFXG010000252.1 GCA_017860985.1 Deltaproteobacteria bacterium | reverse complement strand
GTCCTGCGGAGCGTGCTGCGGTCTGTACAATTACGTAGACAGTTCGCACGAGGCGCTCACCGAAAGGCTGCGCGCCCGTACAAAACGATTCCGCGAACTGGTTAAAACGCCGGAAGATCTGCCGCTCTATGCTGACGCAACCTTTGCCGCGGAAGATTTCACAAAAAGGTATGAGGTTATCTACTGCTGTGAATATCTTGGCTTTCTTGATGACAAAGAAAAAAAAGTCGGCTGCCTTGTTCACCCCATGCAGAACAGCGGTGTTGATATGCGGACGGTGTCATTTTACGGACGGGATGTCTGCGCCGGGCATTTGTGTCCCAGCCATCATTTTATTCCGCTTTCCCAGCAACTCATCCTGTTGAAAATTATTGATGACTGGTATCTTTACGGATTGTGCCTGACAGACATCGATCTGGTGGTTACATATTTTCGTCTGATTGCCGACCGGGTCGGACAGGACATCAAGCCCGGCGTATTCGACAGGCAGGCACTGAAGGATATTGCTCTGGAATATTTTGGCTGGAAGATAACCTGGCCATTCCGTTCGCCTTCGGCCAACCGGCTGGGCAAATACTATTTTGACGGATCACAGTATATGATCAGCCATATTGACTATGAAAAGTTTGGCAAGGAGATTTCACCGCTCAATTCAATATTTCTCAGCCTGTCATCGGAATTTCAAAACGGGGATGAACTTGAAGCCGCAGAAAAAATGGTCTGGAATAATATTGAGGCCTTCGTGTCAATATATCAGGACAATTTTTGATTTTTTATTGACAGGAAGAAGGAAACTTAGGTAATAATATAAATTAATTAAACGATTGCAGGGAGCAATCCGAAATGACCAGTCTATTAAAGGAAATTCTTATCCCCCGTTCTGAAATATCCAGGCGCGTTCAGGAAATGGCCGATCAGATTTCCCGTGAGTGTGCCGGGGAAGAAATCCTGGCGGTCGGTGTTCTCAAAGGTTCTTTTATTTTCATGTCTGATCTGGTAAGAGCGATGGCCGTTCCGTGCCAGACCGATTTTATCCGCGCTGCGAGTTATGGCACCGGGTCTGAGAGTTCTGGCAATGTAGTGATCACCAAAGATGTTGAATTGGCTGTCGAAGGCCGGAATATCCTGATTGTTGAAGATATTGTGGATACCGGTTTAACCTTGCAGTACATCGTTGATCATATGAAGCGAAGAAATCCGAAATCCATAAAAGTCTGTACCTTCCTGGACAAACGGAAAAGAAGAAAAGTCCCCTTTGAAGCTGATTATGTCGGTTTTAGCATTGACGACGGGTTTGTTGTTGGTTACGGACTGGATTTCAATGAGCAGTATCGCTTTTTACCTGATGTTTATGTGATTCAGACAGATGTTGATTAAATAAAAAGAGGGAAACCCATGATTATACAGTGCAGGCAGTGCCGTACAAAATTCCGTTTTGATGATTTGAATATGGAAGGCGACGGTTTATGGATGCGCTGCAGCCGATGCCATCATGTTTTCTTTCAGGAAAACCCGTTAATGTCTCAACCGGCAGCCACTGTACCTCCGGTTTTGCCCGTCTTCACAAAAGAAGTCGAGCGTGAAAAAACACCCATCTTCACAAAAGAGGTCGAACCCGAAAAAACGTCCATCTTAACAAAAGAAGTCGAACCCGAAAAAACATCATCCCGATTGGTTTTTGAACCTGCTGATGTCCCGGCTGACGAAAAAATACCCGATGAAGATGCCACAGAAGTCATTCACGACCACGACGAGGCTTCTGCTGAAACCCCTGAAAGAGAAGAAGTAACAACAGAGCCCGAGACGACAGACCAGGCGGATATTGAGCTTGCGGACATCACGTTTTCCAGGGGGACCGAAGAACTGGATGACACGGGCGAAATCATGGATACCCCAGAAGAACAACCGCTGCCCCCGATTCGTAAGAAGAGCAGGCGATGGAAGGCAGTGCTCTGGACAATTCTTGTTGTCTTCGTGATCCCGGCCATCATCTCTTTTGTGATCTTCCCGAAGCTCGGAGAACGCTACATTAAGCTGGGAGAGCACGGAGCAAAGCAGATTCTCAATCTGTTCGGCGGGTCAAAGCCTTCAGATGGTCAGTACGTGGCGGGGTTTGTCAAGGTTCAGGACTTTCGGCAGCGGTTCTTGCATAATGATACGTTGGGCAGACGCATCCGGATTGTGGAAGGTACCGTCTTGAATCAGTCTGATTTTTCCATTGCCCGCATCATGGTCAAAGTCGAGCTGCTCGATTCCGATTCAGATGTTTTAAACGAGCGCGTGAGTTATGCGGGGAATGTTTTGACTGACCAGGAACTCTCCACTCTTTCCGAAGAAGAAATGATGAAAAGGCTATCCATGCCGGAAGGACGAAACAATCTCAATGAAAAGGTTATTCCCGACGGACAGATTCCTTTCATGGTTGTCTTTACCAAGGATCCACCGGGCACCTTTAAAACCAGTGTCATTGTTTCAGGAGCGGAACGTCTTCTTTAGACATTTATTTCAGTCAACTGACCGTTGATCTGTTTTTGCAGAAAAAAGCTTAGCACAGGTAAAAGCACATGAGATACGAAGGAAACATTTTCCGGCCCTTCAGCGAGGCCAACAGCTATCTGCTGCAATGTACCATCGGCTGCTCCCATAATCAGTGCACATTTTGCGGCATGTATAAAGGCGAGAAATATCGAGTGCGTGACACTGCCGAGATACTGGAAGATATCCGCATGGCGAAAGATCATTATGGCGATGTGGAAAAAGTATTCCTTTGCGACGGCGATGCGATTGCCATGGAGACGGACACCCTGCTTGCCATTATCAACAGGCTTTATGAAACGTTCCCGTCTTTGCGCCACGTCGGGAGTTATGTGGGCCCCCAGAGCACGCTCTCCAAAACGCCCGCCGAATTGCGGGCCCTCAGAACGGCAGGCCTGACGAAAGCCTATATCGGGGTGGAGACCGGTGACGACGCACTGCTGAAGAAAATCAAAAAAGGCGTGGGATACGATGAAATGCTTCAGGCCGGACGGCTTCTGGTGGGAGCGGACATCAATTTATCGGTCATGGTTCTTCTTGGACTGGCGGGTCCGGGAGAGGCCTCGGCTCGACACGCGCTTGCCACGGCCAAAATCTGTAATGAGATACAGCCCCGTTATCTGGCCGCCCTGACCGTCACGCCTGTGCCGGGTACAGTTCTGTACCGTCAGGTACAGAGCGGTGAATTTAAGCTGCTCGATCCCTTTGAAACCTTGGCCGAGATGAAGCAGATTTTTGAAAATATAACGATGGACAATCTGAAGTTTGTCGGCACTCACGCCTCCAACTATCTGCCGGTCACCGGTACGCTTCAAAAAGACAAACAAAAAATGATTGCTCTGGTGGACAAGGTTCTGAATGTCCGCGATGAGAAACTGCTTCGTCCCGACTACCAGCGCGGCCTTTAGTCTGATATTATCCTAAGATTACACAATTCTGAATGATTTCGACTGAAATTA
>JAGFXG010000026.1 GCA_017860985.1 Deltaproteobacteria bacterium | reverse complement strand
AAGGATATTGCTTTCGACCAGTTCAAAGAGAATATCATTGACAAAACGGATCGGGATTTCCAGTCGGTTTGATATTTCACCCGCGGTTAACGCCTTATCTCCCGCACGGAAATTTGCAATCAGGTGATGTGTGATCAGAAGAGCCAGCAGTGTCCTAAGGCGGTGGCTGGCCCCAAGCGCATCCGGTTCAAATTCATAGGTATCCACATTCTGGTGGGCAAAGGAAAGTTCCGCGCCATACAGGACGATCAGCCAGCTCAGTTGAAGCCATGCCAGGAAGAGCGGTAGCGCCGCAAAACTGCCGTAAATGGCGTTGTATTTTACAACGCCAACCTGGAACGTTATGTAAAACCACTGAACCACCTGAAAGATTGTTCCTGTAATGATTCCAGCGAAAAGCCCCGAAGAAAAGCGCACCCGTGTATTGGGCATGAAAACATAAAGAAACGTGAAAAGACCCCACATCAGCGTATAAGGGAAAAGTTCCAGCAGGAAAAAGACCATGGGCCGGAAACTGCCCAGAACGGTGAACTTTTCCATAATCATCGCAACCTGGGTGGAAACAAAGACCGTCACGCCACCGGAAATAATGAGGATCACCGGACAAATCAGCATGAGCGACAAATAATCGGCAAACTTCCGGCCAAGCGGGCGGTGTTTTTTGACGCCCCAGATATCGTTGAAGGATTCTTCAACCTGGCCCAGAACCTTGAGAACAGCCCAGAAAAGCATAATGACGCCGACCCCCGCCATCAAGCCACCCTGCGTGTTTTCAAGCAGGGAATGGGAAAACTGGATGACATTGGCCAGAATATCCTCATGACCGGCAAGTTTTTCGCGCAACTGTTTTTCCAGAATTTTTTCAAAACCGAATCCCTTGGCAATACCAAAAGCCATAGCCAGGATCGGAACAATTGAAATCAGCGAATAAAAGGTCAGGGCCGATGCGCGCAGCTGGCACTTGTCTTCATCAAAGCCGCGCACTGAAAGGATCACCACCCTCAGCAGGTTCAGAAAAAAGGACTTCACGGGGGAAAGACGCTTCCTCTGGATGCGCCAGACATCCTGTTTAATGAAATTCACCGCCTTCTGGTGCTTTTTCCCGATGCCCTTCACTTAGCCCCCTGTGTTATTTCTCTTATCTGTCTTTTGCGGTTCAAACGGATTTCCGTATGATGCCGGCTGATCAAAGCCGGCATGTCTGAAATTCCGCAGGCTCCAGAATGGTTATCTTCCGCCTTTTGAGGTATTCCGGAAAACCATACAGACGTTTCCCCGTGTACTCCATCACCACGGCGTCCGCCGGACAGTTATTCAGGCAGCCAAAGCAGGCCACACATCTCTCCCGATCCACAAATTGCTTCTCTGGATGGATCGCATCAACCGGGCATTGTTTGACACAGGTCCGGCAGCCGATGCATTTCTCACCATCAACCGTGTGTTTCCTGATCGCTTTCTTGTTGAGCCAGATCAGCGGCAGCGTCCGCATGACTTCTCTTGCCGATATTTCCGATTCATAGATAATCGATTCACCGCGGCTGATTCGCGCAAGCACCTGTTCTGCAAAACTGCGTACCTGCCCATAAGTAGATGCATCAGGCAGATGTTCTGCCGCGCGTTGATTGGCGCTGTCCCAGGTGGGCGTGGGATAAGATGGAATGCTGCGTAATGCGATCATCCCTGCGGCCGCGCCGCCGGCGTCGTCCAGCAGATGAAGGGCGTGACACAAAGCATTGTGCTGATTTCCCTCCGGTCCTCCGAATGAGACGAACGCTGCCACAGGTATGCCTGTGATCTTCGGCATTGCTGCCAGAAAACTACTGACATTTGGCGGAATATCATAATAGAAAACGGGGGAACCCATTATAATCAGGTCAAAATCCGTAATGCGTTTTTTATCAAACGTCCGCATATCCGCCAGCTCTGCTGCGATTCCCTTTTCCTTCAGGATACAGGCAATCAGTCTTCCATAGCGGCTGGTAAATCCTGTCTGGCTGTAACACAAAACCAGCGCGCGTTTCGGGTTTCGGATTTTAAATTCTCTCTGGAGGGCCCGTCCGTTTTCCGGAAACGTCAGCGGCAGGCTCAGAGCGGTGCATGCAATCAAACTTTTCTTAATAAAATCTCGTCTGGTATCCATAGTCTTTTACCCGGCCTTTCCATCTGTTGACTTTTATTTTTCATTGTCTTCTTTCGCGAAATTGATTTTCAGTTCGTAAACACCGGTATCCAGATGCGTCGTCATGGGATAGCCGGATTTAGAAAACACCTGCATCATCGGCTTATTGCTCGACAGAACGTCTGCCGTGAATCCCGTGATGTTTTTCTCTTTTGCGATGCGGATCAGGTATCGCAAAAGAAATGTCCCGATACCCCGTGCCTGCCAGTCCTGATGAGTGGTAAAAGCCACCTCGGCATAACGGCTGTTCGGGTCACTGACATACCGCCCGATAGCGACAATCTGCTCCCTGCTCTCCGGTTCCTCCCTGCCGATAACCGCGGCAATGGCCATTTTGTCATTGTAATCAATGGCGGCCAGCGGCATGGCGACTTTATGTGAAAAAGATTTCAGACTGTGGAAGAAACGTGTATAGACGTCCTGTTCCGGAAGACCGTAAATCAGATCCTGAATGGCACGCTCATCCGTGGCTTTCACCGGACGGAAAAAGATTGACGTCCCCTTCTTGTCAACCCAGCTGACTTCATATTCCTTCGGATACAAAACCACCGGCAGCATTTGATCCCGGTAAATATAGCCCTGTTTTCTGGCCGCTTCCAAAAGCTCGTCGCGGAAATCGGGATGAGCAATGTTGATGAGCATCATGGCCCGGTCCCGAATGGATTTCCCATGCACATAAGCGATGCCATATTCTGTCACGACATAGTGAATGTCTCCGCGGGTCACCACCACACCGCTGCCCGCAGAGAGATACGGCACAATGCGCGAAATCTTGCCGTCCTCCGTGGTGGAGGGCAGCACCATGATGGACTTGCCACGCCGGGACATGGCCGAACCGCGAACGAAGTCCACCTGCCCTCCTATACCGCTGTAAAATTCAAAACCCAGCGAATCCGAACAAACCTGGCCGGTCAGATCAACGGTAAGCGCGGAATTGATGGACACCATCCGGTCGTTTTGGGCAATCACATATGGATCGTTGACATACTGGCATGGACGGAACTCAAAAAGCGGGTTGTTGTGCACGTAATCATAAAGACGCCTGGTGCCCATGCAAAAAGACGCAACGACTTTTCCCGGATGAAGTGATTTTTTCCGGCAGGTCACCACACCGCTTTCAATCAGGTCGATCAGACCATCGGTAAACGTTTCCGTATGAACGCCCAGATCCTTTTTATTGACAAGATACGGAAACACGGAATTAGGAATTTTACCCACGCCGGTCTGAATGGTGGACTCGTTGTCGATCAAATCGGCAATCAGTTTCCCGATCGATTGAGCGATGTTGTTCGGCGACTTCTGCTCAAATTCCAGAAGCGGCGTGTCGTTTTCTACAAACGCGGAAATCTCGCTGACGTGCAGGAAGCTGTCGCCCAGCGTCCGGGGCATGTTCGGGTTGACTTCCGCCACCACGTATCTTGCCACTTCTGCAGCCGTCTTGGTGATATCGACCGAAATCCCCAGACTGACATAGCCATTCATATCCGGCTCAGATACGGTTATGAGGGCCACATCGATAGGCATGGCGCCCCTCTGCATCATCAGCGGCACTTCCGAAAGAAAGATGGGTGTGTAATCGGCATGGCCCTCTTTGATCGCCGCACGGGCGTTTGCACCGATAAAAAGAGCGTTATGCCGGAAGTGTTCCGTGTAAATGTCCGTTGTGTAATCGGTAAGCCCCAGATCGAGAAAGTGAATCACCTCCACGTCTGCAAAATTTCCTCCCATATCCAGGAGAGTCTTCACCAGCAATTGCGGCTCACCGCAGGCAGATGCAATAAATATCCGGGCCCCCCGCTTTATACGTGACAAAGCAGTTTGCGCGTTGGTCAGTTTCTGTTTATAGGACTCCTGCCAGTTGAGGATCATGTCGATCTCCCTTTCTCCCATACTCGAAAAGGATCAATAATCTTCAGTCCCGTTAAGGGTTGCCGGAAACTTGAAATCCTGGAAACAAACGGCATCAAACGTTGTCCAATCACCCACCTCGAAACAAGCTGTGGATAATGAACATTCGTCCAGCAGGGGCGGGATTAAAAAGCGCCGAGCTGACAGGGTTTGACTTTTATTTTGAGCTTCTCGCAGGCGGCACACACGTCGAGGCGCTTGATTTTGAGCCTGTCCGCAATCTCCCAGGCTGCCAGGCAGGAAAGCCTGTTATCGACCAGAGCCTCCCTTATGGCTGTTTCCAGATTCGGTGAAACACTTGCCGCTGCCGGAACGCGCTTTTGTTTGCTGTCAAAACCAAAGAGCCCCAGCTGGCACTGGACAATATTGAAATTGAGCAGGTCAATGCCCACACCGATCTCGCGAAGCGATGCGTTCATTTTTTGAGCGATCTTCTCTGCCGCCCTGCAGGCAATATTGTTGTCTTTGACTTGCTTAAGGATTTCCTGTTTCAAATCCTCCCGCACTTTTGTGCCGTCCGGATGTTTTTTAAAATATTTTCCCTTGTCCTGATGTGCCATGGTTTTGTCCTCTTCTTTTAAAATGTAATGACGTCGTAAAATACGCCAGAGGCAAGGCGCGCGAATCGTCGAGGAATGAGGCCTGCCGTGCGCAGACCGCAGTGACAAGAGATGACACGCGACAAAGCATATGGTGTATTTGACGGCGTCATCAGTATTTCATGTAGTGGAACGGCTCGATCGCCGACAAAGCTTCCGTATCAAGGGTTTTAAATCCGTTTTTCTCCAGCAGTATTTCCGTTTTTTCAATCTGATCCACATCAACGACAAATACAGCCTTTTCCGCACACTCCAGCACAAAGCCGCAGGCATTGTTGATGTTAATGCCTTCACGATAGAGAAGCTGCATCAATTTATTCAGACCACCCGGTTTATCGGGAATCAGCACGGCTAAAACATTTTTCAGATGGACAGTCATGCCGGCTTCCGTCAGTACTTTCTCCGCGTGTTTTGGTTCATCGACGATCAAATTGATTACCCCCGACGAACCGGCTGTCGATATGGTTGTCGCCCGGATACTGATTTCAGCCCTAGCCAGAACCTCTGTGACACGGGCCAGTTGCCCCGGTTTATCTTCCGCAAATACAGAAAGCTGATATGCAATCATATTTTTCCTCTATTCTTACTAAACTATTCGTTTATCTGTAAAATATACCATTTCCCTGTTTCGCTTTTTTATGACCGGAAAATATCACCTTCCAGCCGAATCATAATTCGTATCATTTTTACAATTATCCCTTTGTTTTATCAAGACAAATTTAAAATTAGGCCCTTTACACGGGGATCATCTTTTTCATTAGCTCTCCGTTTCCATTTCGACAAGACTGCCGCTGCCGCAATACTTTTCGCGAAGCTTTGGCTTTTCAATTTTTCCGGTCGGGTTCCGCGGCACATGATCAAATATGATTTTGCGCGGACGCTTGTAGCGCGGCAGCGCAGTGCAGAACTGCATAAGCTCGGCTTCAGAACTGGAAAAACCCGGCTTAAGCTCAATGATCGCCGCGGTGATTTCCCCTAAACGATGATCGGGAAGGCCGATCACCGCCACATCCTTGATCGCATCATGAGTACGCAAGAAATCTTCAATCTGTACCGGATAAATATTCTCTCCACCGGTGATAATAACGTCTTTTTTACGGTCAACCAGATAGATAAAGCCGTCTTCATCCATCCGCGCCATATCTCCCGTGAACAGCCAGCCGTTTTTGAGGATTTCTGCAGTGGCTTCCGGATTATTGTAATAGCATTTCATCACCCCCGGGCCTTTTACGCAAAGCTCGCCTACGGCGCCCTGATCCACCGGTTTGCCGTTTTCATCCACAATCTGAACTTCCCAGCTGTAACCGGCTTTTCCGATCGCGCCGACCTTGTGGATGTTTTCAATACCGAGATGCACACAGCCGGGACCAATCGATTCCGACAGGCCGTAATTGGTGTCGTAATCGTGTTTCGGGAAATAATGCTTCCAGCGCTTGACGAGACTGGGCGGAACCGGCTGCGCGCCGATGTGCATCAGCCGCCACTGATCCAGCCTGTAGTCGGCAAGCTTGATATCTCCCCGTTCGATGGCGTCCAGGATATCCTGTGCCCAGGGGACCAGCAGCCAGACAATGGTTATCTGCTCCTCAGACACTGCTTTGATGATCCATTCCGGCTTCACGCCACGCAGCAAAACAGCCCGGCTGCCGGCAAGGAAGCTGCCAAACCAGTGCATTTTTGCACCTGTGTGGTACAAAGGAGGAATGCACAGAAAATTGTCTTCTCTGGTTTGCCCGTGGTGATTCATTTCAACTTCACACGATATCATCAGCGCGCGTTGCGTATGGAGTATCGCTTTGGGAAAGCCGGTGGTCCCGGATGAAAAATATATGGCTGCATCATCATCATCGGAAAGGTTGACTTTAGGAGCCGCAGAGGAACAGCAGGCGGTGAGCGCATAATAGCTTTCCGCAAAAGCGGGGTGCCCCACACCCAGAAAAAGCTTTATCTTAATTTTCGGAATCTGCTCCCGGATCGCATCGACTCTGTCGGTAAATTCCGGTCCGAAAATCAAAACGTCGCATTCAGCCAGATCAAGACAATATTTAATTTCATCTTCCGTGTAGCGATAATTCAGCGGTACCGCAAGCGCACCCGTCTTCAAAATACCAAAATATACAGGCAGCCATTCCAGGCAGTTCATAAGCAAAATTGCAACTTTGTGCCCTTTCTGCAAGCCTCTCCCCAATAAAAAATTGGCAAATCGGTTGGCTTTGTCGTCAAACTCGCGCCAGGTCATTTCCCGCCTGTATCTCTTTTCGGGATTGGTTTCGACAAGTTCGTAATCCTTCCAGTTTGCGGCAACTTCTTTGATTTCCGGATTGATTTCAACCAGGCTGATTTCTTCGCCATACAGGGCAGCGTTACGTTCGAGAATTTTCGTGATCGGCATTTTTTTTGATTCCTTGTGATTTTTTATGCTCCGCTATTACGCGGGATTTTAACAAATAAGCAACACGCCTGACAAAGAGTATGTTTATGGGCACTTGAGTATAGAAATTTCATCTCTGTATGTCAATGGAATATAGGCTGTAAAGCGAGTTCGTATTCTTAAAAAAATCATTTTGTGCTACATTGCCGACAAAACAAACAATGAATAGCAAAATGTGCTGTAAAAGGAGACATTCCCATGTCGGTTTCAAAGGACGTTAAATACTTTTTTATAAACTCTGTACTGTCGTCCGTGATCTATTTTTTGCTGAATCTCTATACTAAAACCATTCACGTTCAGCTCGAAAATGCTGAAAAGGTCATCAATCATGCGGAAAACGGGGGACGGGTAATTATTGGCGTCTGGCATCAGCGCTTTTTTGGCGGCTTTTTTGTTCCCCCGATGTTCCATTTAACACCCTGCATCATGATCAGCCAGAGTCGGGACGGTGATTTCATTTCCAGGATTGTTCAGAAAATTGGATGGAAACCTGTCCGGGGATCGAGTTCACGGGGCGGCAGGCAGGCTCTTCGAGCGATGGTGGAAGGTCTCAGGAAGGACCCCATCGGAGTCCATATTGTTGACGGCCCTAACGGACCACCCCGCGTCATTAAGCCGGGTCTCATCGCATTGGCCAGGGATGCCGACGCAGTGATCATTCTTGGACTTGTTTCTTATGAAAAAGCATGGACAGCGAAAAGCTGGGATCGTTTCATGATTCCCAAGCCATTCAGCAGAATTCTTGTACGATTCGGCTCAACCTTTTCGATTCCTAAAGAAATGAACGATGATGAGTTTGAATCACTCCGAAAAAAAGTGGAAGACGCGCTGATCCAGGAACAGGAAGCAGCGCATCATTTCTGGGACAAATAAACGGAGAACATTGCCGGCAAAACAGTTGATGAATAGAAAAACGTGCCGTAAAAGGAGACATCTCAATGTCTGTTTCAAAGGAAATTAAATTTTTTTTAATAAACTCTGTGCTGAAATCCTTGATCTATTTTTTGCTGAATCTCTATGCGAAAACCATGCGCGTGCGTGTCGAAAATGCTGAAAAGGTCCTTTCACATGCGGCAAACGGGGGGCGGGTGATCGTCGGCACCTGGCATCAGCGTTTTTTTGGCGGCCTTTTTATACCCAGGATGTTCCAGGTGACCCCCTGTATCATGATCAGCCAGAGCCGGGACGGAGATTTCGCTTCCAAGATTGCCCGGAACATTGGATGGAAACCTGTCCGAGGCTCGAGTTCCCGGGGCGGTAAACAGGCTCTTCGAGCGATGGTGGAAGGAGTTATGAAGAACCCCATCGGATTCCATATTGTTGACGGCCCTAACGGACCGCCCCGCATCATCAAACCGGGTCTGATCGCATTGGCCCGGGATGCTGACGCAGTGATCACTCTCGGCCTTATTTCTTATGAGAAAGCATGGATCGCGAACAGCTGGGATCAGTTCATGGTTCCCAAGCCATTCAGTAGAATTCTCATTCGTGCGGGCTCTACTTTTCCGGTTCCTGAAAAAATGAACGATGACGAGTTTGAAGCATTCCGGAAAAAGGTTGAAGACGCCCTTGCCAGAGAAATGGAAGCGGCGGATAATTCCTGGAAGAAATAATCAGAAAACATCCAAAGGGACATGATAACATTCAAGGCATGCTCCGTTGAATCAAGCCTATGATCTCCAGAAAACGGTCCATTTCCTCATCTGTCCCGATGGTCACCCGAAGAAAGTTGTCAATTTTGGGCTTGTCAAAATATCGGACAAGAATTCCTTCTTCCCTCAAGCGTTGAAACAGGATGCGCCCGGGATATTGCGGACTGCTGATAAAAACGAAATTCGCCTTTGAAGGGATGACGCGGAAGCCAAAATCGTTGAGCTTTGCCGAAACACGTTCCCGGGTCCGGATAATTTTTGATCTTGTTTCCTGAAAATAAGCGTCGTCTTTAATGGCTTCAAGCGCTCCGGCCTGGGCAAGGCGATCAACCGTGTAGGAATTGATCGAATCTTTTACCCTGATAATGCCTTCAATCAGTTCTTTGCTCCCCAATGCATACCCCACCCGCAATCCTGCCAGCGAATGCGATTTAGACAACGTCCGGATCACCAGCAGATTTGAATAATCGTCGATAAGACCGGCGGCGGATTGGCCGCCGAAATCAATGTAAGCTTCATCAATAATGACCACTCGATCTTCGTTCTTTTTCAGGATCTTCCTGATGTCTACAAGTGATAATAACTTCCCTGTAGGTGCGTTCGGATTGGCGATGATGATTCCTCCATTTTCCTGAAAGTAATCTTCAACAGAAACATCAAATTCATCATCCACCCCAATCAACCGGTAAGGAATATTAAAAAACTCCGCATAAACCGGATAGAAACTGTATGTTACCTCCGCAA
>JAGFXG010000251.1 GCA_017860985.1 Deltaproteobacteria bacterium | reverse complement strand
GGCGATGGTTCTTCCTTTCAGAGCTTCAGCGATATTTTTATCCGCCAGAACCGGTCCTTTATTCAGATATTTTTCACTTAAGCCGAAACAGGCCACCCTTTTCAGCGTGCGCTTGTTTTCATCCAGCAGCAGGACAGAAGACGCCTTAAGACGCAGGGATTTTACCAGATCTTGCGTCATGGCCTGTAAAATCGCCTTTACGTCCAGACTTTCCGAAATACTTGCGGCCAATTTCAGAAATGATCGCGACTGACGGCGCAGCCTCTGGACCAGGATGGCATTTTCGATCTCCGAACCGCCCTGCTCCGCCAGAATGGACAGAAAATCGATTTCATCTTTGGTGAATTTACGGATGTCCTTGGTGTATAGACTAAAGATGCCGAGCAATCTCCCTTTATCCATAACCGGCACGGATAAAATCGAGCCAATGCCCTCCTTTTTCTTTGCCTCGCGGTTTGCCAGCCGCTTGTCGGTTGTTGCGTCCCTGAAATACATGTAACCGTCCTTCAGTAACTGTGGGCTGAACTTGACGGCGTGAGCGGGCCCCGCGTGGATGTATTTTTCGGAAAGTCCAACCTGAACGATGGCGGTATTGCTGATGGAGTCTTCCGAATTTTCATCAATCATAAAGACGACGGCTGCCTTTGCCTTCAGGGTTTTCACAGCGGTCGAGACAATCAGATGGCCAATTTTCATATAGTCATCCGTTTTAGCCATTTCTTTGCTCAATTTGCTTAAAGCCCGAAAATATTCTTCTTCCGTTGACATGATTCCATCTCCCTTTTTCATATAGCCTCAGAAATTCTTTGGATGAGCAATGACTTTCCTCTTTTTGCCGTTGTTTGACGAATGGGCTGCGGCGCAGGCAGCGGTTTTTTCACTGACACTGCGGGTTTTGCCGTTCGCTTTTTCTTCACCACCGGTTCTTTTTTTCGTTTCTTCTGCGCGTCCTGCTCTTTTTTGACCGGCACGGACTGCTGTGTCGGTTTCAGGGCCGGTTCAGCCGTTTCTGCCTCGTCGCGTTCCTTCAGCCACTGCGCAATTCGGGGCGCGAATTGCCGCTGGAATTTGGAGCTGACGTATATGCCGATATGTCCGGTTTCCAGGCAGACGTCCTGGGTATCCTTGCTTCCCACAGCCTTGGTCAGCTGGTTGCACGCCTGGGGCGGCACCAGATGATCGTATTCGCCATAAAAATTGATCAGCGGCATGGTCAGTTTGCTCAAATCCACCCTTTTCCCGTTCAGGTGCATTTTGTTCTGAATCAGCAGGTTGTTTTTATAGCAGTCTTCAATAAACTGGCGGAATGTTTCTCCGGGCACGTCGGGACTGTCGAAAATCCAGCGCTCCATGCGCACGAAGTTTTCCACAAAATCCCGGTTGTCCATGTTCTCCATGAAGCCGACATATTTATCAATCATCAGCCGCGCAGGATTCAGCAGGAGAAAACCAAGATTCATCAGATCGCCGGGAATATTGCCGAAGGTGCGGATCATCCGATCGGCGTCAATATCCTTCATCCATATATGCAAAAGGCCCTTGTCCGTGTCAAAACTCGACGGCGTAACCGTGGTGATTAAATTTTTGATTTTTTCCGGATGCAGCGCGGAATAGATGACGGAAAACGTGCCGCCCATGCAAATGCCCATCAGGTTAACTTTAGGGACATTGTGCTTCTTGCGGATGAAATCGACGACGTTGTTCATGTAGCCGTTGACATGATCGTCAATCGTCAGGAAGCGATCCTTGGGCTTGGGATACCCCCAGTCCACCATGTACAGGTCGATGCCTTCCTGCAGAAACGTTTTTACAACACTTCGGTCGGGCTGCAAATCCAGCATAGTTTCACGGTTGATCAGCGCATAAACCACCAGAAGGGGAGTCTTCAGCTTGTTTTCCGCGTTTTCATTGCGAAAGTAGTGTTTCACCCGGATTCGATCTTCTTCATAGACGATTTCGTAGGGTGTCGAGCCGAGTTCGCAGTTGAGCTCGCCAAGCAGCACATCGGAAGCTTTTGAGACCCGCCGTTGTGCCTTCTCCGCGTCTTCGGCCATCCGCTCCAGAATAAGATCAATAGGAATTTTTGTTGAATTCATGCAAAAAACTTTCCTTCATAGAATCGTTGGTCATGGTTTGCCAAAGTCATTTAAACGGCTACTTTGAGACGCACAGGGTGTTTGGAGAAATATTAAGCTGCTTTTCCAGTTCTTTCACTCTCTTCTTGAGCAGGTGGAATTCCTTGTACAGATCATCCATGTCCCTGTGTGTTACAACCGGCAGCAGCTGGAGAAAATCACGCATGGCGTCATTTTTCGCTATAAGGAAATCTTCCAGCTTGTTGAGCGTCCGATGCAGTGCGTCGGTGTATTCTTTGGACTTGAACAGATTCATATAGTGGCCTTCCAGTATTTTCAGCCACATTCCATAGCTTTCTTTCGAGTCACTGGGCAGGCGGCCTTCCTGTGCCATCTCCTGCAGTTTTTCCTGAAGCACTTTGAAAGATTTTTCCATCGGCAGATAGAGGATGGAAAGAAATTCGGCCAGCGTGGTTTCGAAAAGGTTGTGCTTGTCCACCATTTCATTGAACCGTTCCTGATAAAAACGTGTCAATCCCAGTGGCGGTATTTTCAGGTATTGCCGCAGTTCTTTTTCATAGATTTCCGTCAGGGCTCTAAATACGTCCTGATCCAGATTGTCAAAGTTGTAGGCTTCCGTGCGTTTACCGATATTGCCTGCCTTTTCCATTAAGTGGTTTTGTATCTGCATTGCTGCATCAAAGCCGGACTGGGCCATTTTAAGGAGAATCTCAGGCATTGCGCTGACTGAGTTGGCGGCGGCAGATGCGGACTCCGGTTCGATCATCATCCTGGAAAAAGATTTCAGCAGATTCAGGTTTGTATCCAGCTGCTGGGTAAAGCGGTTCTGTACGGCGGTTTGCGTTTTAAGCGCGGAATCGGAGCCGGACGGCATTGTTTTTGCCAGATTGAGCCACATATCAGTGGCATTCTTCAGCCACGGAAAAATGGAAGATTCATGGAAAGGGAATGGTTTGCCTTCGTCAGACATGATTACCTCATTGTGGTGCAAGCAATACAGGAAATTATGGTTGAATAATTAAAAACTACAGAGAGCAACGAAAACTCGCGTTCATTGCATTACCGGATCGATCATGCCGGTGGCAGTTCTCCCGGTAATGATTCCTTTTTAATGTTACTAAATTTTTAATATAGAAGATTTTTTTTGTCAATGTATTTCGGCTGATTTTTGAGGCGGGATATAGTATGATGTGCTCATACAAGAATCGATGGTAATATGCAGTTAAATCATTCAGTCGGCCTGACGGAAGGAGCGCAAGTGGATAAGGGAAATAACGCTGCCCAGCAGAAAATTACACCCGATGAGCTTTTAAATATAATCGGTTTATCACCGGCCGATAATCTGGAGTCCATCAATACCGCTCTGGCCTGGAAAAGTAAAATGATCGGTTCTCAGGTGAGAGGTCTGTTCGGTTATCAGCGGATTCT
>JAGFXG010000250.1 GCA_017860985.1 Deltaproteobacteria bacterium | reverse complement strand
CAGGAGAATATCGATATTATCATTAACGACATGCTGCGTCAGTGCGGCAGTCATTTTCAGGCGGACCGGGCCGGTCTTTTTATGTATTCCAGGGACAACAATCACCTGGCGCATTCCCATGAGTGGTGTAATGCCGGGATTGCCTCTATGCTCGACCGGAAAGACCATCCAAAAATCCTAGATTTGTCCGGGGTCAAAGACCGGATTGACGATACCGGGTATATTCACATTCATGATGCGGAAAGACTGCGGCCCGGTTCAATACCGGACAGGGAATCTCTGAAAAAAGAACAGATCAAGTCTTTAATCATCGTGAAACTGACCGGCATAGATAATGTTATCGGATACATTTCATTTGAGGCAATAAAGAGTCCCCGTAAATGGGATCAGGACCATCGGGAAATGATCCAGGTATTGGGGAATCTTTTGTCAGATGCCTTGCGCCAGGTGGAGTCCGAAAAAGCAATCAACTATATGGCCTACTATGATGCTTTGACCGGTCTGCCGAACCGCGCACTTCTGACTGACCGGCTTAAACAGGCCATCAGTCTATCCATGCGAACCGAAAAGCTCATCAGCGTAATGTTTATCGACCTTGACTCCTTCAAGTCCGTCAACGATACGATGGGACATGACGGGGGAGATGCGATGCTCTTGCAGATAGCAGAAAGACTGTCTGCACTTGTGCGGAAATATGATACCGTATCACGTTTCGGCGGGGACGAATTTCTCGTTATGCTGCCGCAAATCTCTGATGTAAACAACATCCAGAAAGTGGCCCAAAAGATGATGAGCGTTTTCGATCAGCCCATCATCATAAAAGGTCAGGAGTTCTTTGTGACCGCAAGCGCGGGGATTGCCGTTTTCCCGTTTGACGGGGAAGATACGGATGAACTCATTAAACATGCGGACATGGCCATGTATGCGGCCAAAAACAAGGGCAAAAACAGATTCTCATTTTGTTCCGTTGAAATGAAACAGGAAGTCCTGGACAACATGGAGCTGACCAACAGCCTGTACAGAGCTGTTGAAAGAAACGAACTTTTTTTACAGTATCAGCCCCAGGTTAATCCCGAGACCCTCGAAATTATTGGAATGGAGGCCCTGATCCGCTGGCGGCATCCCCGCAGGGGAATCATACCGCCAATGAAGTTTATTCCCATTGCAGAAAAAACAAGTCTTATTCATTCCATCGGCGAGTGGGTATTGATGACAGCATGTCGCCAGAATGTGGAATGGCAGAATCAGGGACTTAAGCATGCGCGGGTTGCCGTAAACCTTTCAGTGAAACAATTCTATAATCCAAATATCGTCGATATTGTTGACAGGGTGTTGAAGGAAACGAAATTGAACCCGTGCTACCTGGAATTAGAAGTAACAGAAAGCCTGGGTTTGCAGGATACGGATTATGTGATCATTACGATGAACAAGCTGAAGGCACTCGGGTTGTCTATCTCCATCGATGATTTTGGGACCGATTATTCCTCGCTCGGCCGCTTAAAGGACCTGCCGGTTGACCGGATTAAAATCGACATGCAATTTATCCAGGGAATCGCAAAAAACATCAAGGACGAAGGCATTATCAAGATCATTTTACAGCTTGGGAGAACTCTTGGTCTCAATGTAGTGGCTGAAGGAGTAGAAACCGAAGAGCAGCTGGCCTTCCTTAAAGAGAATTTATGCAGTGAAATTCAGGGCTACTTCTTCTATAAACCACTGATTGCAGAAGATATCGCGCCTATATTGCGTAATTCCGGGAAAGGCAATCCCTGATTCCATTCAAGAACAGTGTTTGTAAAAAAGGGGCAAACCTAAAATGCCATATCATTCCAAAGAAATCCGTTTTTATGTTTTTGTTTTTTTAGTGATTGGTTTTTTTGCGGGTGGAAATGCCTTGGCGAACAGCCCAATCCAATACGTCAGTCTGGGTGATTTCCAGCTGGACAGCGGGAATGTCATTCGTGATTGCCGCCTGGGTTACCTTACGGCCGGAACCTTGAATGCCGAAAAGTCCAATATCATACTGGTTCCAACCTGGCTTGCCGGAACATCGAAAGAACTGTTCGATCTCGGATTTATCGGACCGGGTAAGCTTTTTGACAGCTCAAAATATTTTATCATTGCAGTGGATTCATTCGGAAATGGCGTTTCGTCATCTCCGTCCAACAATCAGAACCAGCCGGGCAAAGACTTTCCGCAATTCAGTATCCGGGACATGGTCCGGGCCCAGCACGCTCTGCTGACAGATAAGATGAATATTCACCATGTCCATTCGGTGGCGGGAATTTCGATGGGGAGCATGCAGGCCTTTGAGTGGATGGTGTCCTATCCCGACTTCATGAATTTGTGTATTCCAATACTTGGAGGTCCCTGGACGACTTCCCATGAAATGCTCTTCTGGTCGGCGCAGCGCAGCATACTTGAGAATATCGCGGAATGTAAAGGAAGCCGGGAAGCCATGAAGGCATTAACCCCTCTTCATGTCATGCAGGTCTGGACGCGCGATTACCGGACGAAACATACCAGCCCCTCCGGCTTTTCTGATTTTCTGGCAGGAGAACAGGAAAAGTTTTCCATGTATGACGCTGCCGACTGGGCCTCGCAGGTGAGGGCGATTATGAATCATGACATTCTGAAAAATTTTGGCGGCTCCCGGGTAAAAGCGGCGGATGCAGTCCGGGCCAGGTGCCTCGTCATTACCGCCGAACAGGATCAGATTACAAGCAGTAGAGAGGCAAGAACTTTTGCCTTTCTCATTCATGCACAAATACTTGAGCTGAACGGCATGTGCGGTCATTTTGCTTTCTTTTGTGATCATGAAAATCTGAAAAAAAAGGTGCATTTTTTTCTTTCCCGTAATTTCAGGGCTTCACCGGAAGCCGCGAAGAAAGCCAATAAATAATACCCGATTTTTTCAAACATCACTTTGTGGTGATTGTTCTGGCAAAAGAAAATGTTATGAAAATATTTGGGGCGGGATTATAATATGTTATAATACCTAATCTTCTCTTGATAAAGAGTTTCAAGTATTCTGCTTGTGAAAAGGGATCCGGTTTGTAAAAGGAAACGTGTGCGCAGGCCTTAGAAAATTGTCGATGGGTAATGTATAATATGTTCTTGTCGAGATTATCAAAAAAGGAGGGAAACAATGATGACGACAAACAGTCCAAAAAATGTGTTAATTCCTGGTTTAATTGTTTTTATCATGCTGGCTTTTTGCTGCCAGACGGCACTGGCTTCGAATGGCCAGCCGTGGATCGAAACGGACAGACGCGTCTATCAGGGCGAAGACATCCAGGTACGCTTTTACAATGCGCCTGGGTATGCAAATGATTGGATGTGTATCGTACCGGAAGGTGCACCGGATACGGAAGCCGGGGACTACAAATATCTGCCCATGGGAGTGCGGCAGGGTGTGCTGACGTTCAGATCTCCGCGACCGGGTAGATATGAAGCCCGGGCCTATTATAATTACAGGACCGGCGAATACAGGGTGTCAGCCCGTTATCGTTTCATAGTAGAACAGCCC
>JAGFXG010000025.1 GCA_017860985.1 Deltaproteobacteria bacterium | reverse complement strand
ATTGTCAGGTTTGTCGAGTGTGAAACTATGCATAAGAAATTCCTCCTTCATTTGTTTACGCGGGGAATTTCTTTCCCTGCGGACTGTATTAACCCGTCCGCCAACGGGCAGCAGTCCTTTAATCTATTTTGAAAAAAAGTTCAATTAAAACGAATTATCCATCAATATAAATATCCATTGCACTTAAAACCAAACAACGTTATTTAACTAAAAATTAAACTGTTGCATCGATAAGATCCCATTTGGGAATAACGTTTCAACACATAGGTGACTAACAGAAAGGAGTGATTATGAATCAGCCGGAATTAACCCGTCAGGCCTTGAGTATTTTACGCTCACCTGAAAATTTTCAGTGGTACATCATACCGCTGCTTGCGCTGGTCGTTTATGTTTACACAAACGAAATCAGCAAAAAAAACTGGAAGGGCATTGCCGCGGGACTTTCCCTGTATCTTGTGCACTGGTTTTATGAAATCCTGAATGCCCTGATCCAGTATGGTAGCGGTCACGCGCTCTGGACGGTGCCCGCGGGCACCGCCTTCCTGCTGCTGGTCGGTGTGGGCATTGAATTAAGTCTGATGTTTTCTGTTGCGGGTCTGGTTATGAGTAAAGTGCTGCCTGAAGATCCGCAAATGAAAATTATGGGGATCAACAACCGCATTTTTTTTGCCGTAGTCAATGCAGCGCTGTTTTCATTTATTGAGATTTTCCTGGCAAAGACGCCTGCATTCCACTGGGTTTATTCCTGGTGGGGAGCATTTCCGGTTTTTCTAACTGTTTACATACCTTTCTTTGTCGTGTCATTCCTTTGCTATGACTGGAAGCCAAAAGTTCAGGTCATGGTGATTGGTGCACTTTTTGTTGTTGATGCCCTGATGATGATCATTTTTGCGGGCATTTTAAAATGGATATAGAAGCAGGAGAATAGAAAACTCCTGAATACGCTTCGGCAATAATTAAAGAAGGATTTTTCAATATTGCCATACGGGGGCTGAAAAGCGGACACGGAGATCTTTGCCGAGGACGTCATTTATTGACTGATTTACAAAAGTGTGAGATGGGTTTTTTCAGGAGGGTTTATGACGGGTAAATATTGCAGGATTGCCCTGGTGATGTTTTTGTGTGTGGCAATGCTGACGCTTTCTGCATCTGCAGCAGTTTCAAAATCGCAGAAAAAAGCGAGAGCTCATCGAAAATCAGCCGCCGCCAAAGTGATTCGGTCTTCATATGGACCTTTATTGCAGTCCGCAGCGGTTCTGGTGAAAGATCAAAGCACCGGCAGACTCCTGATTCAAAAACGCACAATGGCGGTTGTCCCCATTGCTTCCATTACAAAACTGATGACGGCCATGGTTGTTCTTGATCAGGACGAGAATCTTCAGGGAAATCTCGTGATTCAAGACGCGGATATGGACAGGATCCGCCACAGTCACTCACGGTTGCCGGTCGGGACAATCCTCACGCGCAGGGAGGCCATGCTGCTTGCCCTGATGTCTTCCGAAAATCGCTGTGCTCACGCACTGGGCAGAACTTATCTGGGTGGAACCAGGGCCTGTGTTGCTGCCATGAATGCCAAAGCCAGAGCGTTGGGGCTTTCCAGCACGCGCTTCGCAGATACCTCGGGGCTTGCTAACGGCAATGTCTCTTCCGCCCGTGACCTTGCGAAATTAGTGGAGGCCGCTTATCAGTATGATGTGATCCGGGAATTTACCACCTGCAGGGAAACCACCCTCTATTCGGGTCAGCGAATTTTGGAATACCGCAATTCCAATCTGCTTGTGAAGGATCCTGATTGGGATATCGGCCTGTCCAAGACAGGCTATACGGATGAAGCCGGCCGTTGCCTGGTAATGCTGGCCCACGTGGCCAATCGACCGTTGCTCATCGTGTTGCTGGATTCCCAGGGAAGGCTGACGCGTGTAGGTGACGCCAACCGGATAAAAAAATGGCTGGAAGGGCCTTCCCAGGTAGTCCCGCCGCGAAAAGGGTGACCATCATAGAAGAATTGGCCCCTGCAGGCTGAAAACGTCCGTTCTTTTGTTTTTTCAGTGATTTCAAGATCTTTATTGACTCCCGGTCCTAAATTTGTTAAGTAACTCCGGTTTTAGAGATTTGTAATCCATTTGGTGAATTTTTTAATGATTGATCTGCATACTCATTCGATTTTCAGCGATGGCGAACTTGTTCCATCCGAGCTGGCCCAGCGGGCCCGTGCCGCAGGCTACAGGACAATCGCCATCACGGACCATGCCGATTATTCCAATATCGATTTTATCATTCCAAGAATGGTCAGGGTGTGTGAAAAAATTTCCGCGAGGGGCAATATTCAAGTGTTGCCCGGACTGGAACTGACACACGTTGATCCTGCTGATATTGCTCCGCTTGTCTCTGAGGCCAGGAAGCTGGGGGCGCAAATCGTGATCGTTCACGGAGAGACCCTTACGGAACCTGTGCCGCCCGGCACCAATCTGGCGGCCATTCAGGCCGGTGTTGACATACTGGCCCATCCGGGCCTGATTACGGAAGAAGAAGGTTGTCTTGCTGCAAATCAAGGCGTTTTTCTTGAGATCACCACTCGCAGGGGGCACAGCCTCACGAATGGCCATGTTGCCTCCGTGGCCAGAAAATGCAGCGCTCGACTGGTTCTCAATAACGACGCTCATGCACCGGGAGATTTTGTCGGTCATCAAATGGCAATGAATATCGCGCGGGGCGCAGGGATGTCCGAAGAAGAAATTACGGCCATGTTCAGGAATTCTAAGAATCTGATACAGAGGGCCCGTGCGTGAAAAGACGTTTCGGTTCAGGTCCTTTGAATATCTGCCTGCTGACGTATCGGGGGAACCCGACCTGCGGAGGGCAGGGTGTTTACATCAAGCATTTAAGCAAGGCGCTGTCCGATGAGGGACATCGGGTCGATGTGATTTCCGGTCCTCCCTATCCGCATCTGGATGAAAATGTCCGCCTGATTAAAATGCCAAATCTCGATCTTTATCATCCGGAGCATCTTTTTCGTCCTGAAAAAATAAGCGATCTCGCCACCCCGCTGAACATGTATGAGTTTCTCAATGTCTGCACGGGCAGTTTCCCGGAACCGTTCACATTTGGAGAACGTGTTTATTCATACCTGAAGAAGCACAGTAAGGATTACGACATTGTTCATGATAATCAGTGTCTTTCCTATGGAATCGGAAGGCTTGCGCAAAAGGTCATGCCAACCCTCCCCACGATCCACCATCCCATCACGGTGGACAGGCAGGAGGATTACAAGGTGGCCAAAACGATCCGTCAGAAATTCCGTGTATACCGCTGGTACTCGTTTATCAATATGCAGCTGAATGTAGCGCGGAAATTTTCGCACATTATCACGGTGTCGGAATTTACCAAAAAAGACATTGCCAAGGAGTTTTCGCTGGATGAAAACAAATTCCGGGTCGTGCATAACGGCATCAACAACGAATTTTTTTACCCCAAGCAAAACGGCCCGAGGCCCGAGAATTCGCTGATCGTGACCAACAGCGCGGACACGCCGTTAAAGGGTCTCAATTTTCTTCTGGAGGCCGTGGCGGAGATTCGGAAAAAGCAGCCGGTCAAGTTGACCGTTATCGGGCAACCCAAAAAGGACGGCATTATTGAAAATCTGGTGGCCAAACTGGGAGTATCGGACGTTGTTCACTTCACCGGACGTATTGACAATGAGGAATTTGCCGATTATTATGCCAAATCTACTATTGCCGTCGTCCCGTCACTGTATGAAGGATTCGGCATTCCCGCAGCTGAAGCGATGGCCTGCGGCGTGCCGCTGATTTCCACATCCGGAGGCGCTCTGCCCGAGGTCGTGGGCGACGCGGGAATTATCGTTCCTCCTGCTGACGCGAAGGCACTGGCCAAGGCGATTGAGCATTTATTGCAGTCTCCGGAAGAACGAAAGAAATACGCGCAGGCCGGGCTTACCCGAGTCAACTCGGTTTTCAGCTGGAAAAAAGCCGCCCGGGAAGTGGCCGAAGTTTATCGCGAGGCAATTCATGGTCACCGTCGATCTTCATGAACTGAGGTTAAAGCCCGGGGCTGCGGTACTGGATGCCGGATGCGGCAGCGGCAGGCATTTGCGCGCCCTGGCTAAAATGCCCGATTTGAAAATATTCGGAATCGACCGGAATCCATCCGACGTGGAGAACGCTACCAGGGCCATCAAAGAAATGCCGGATGCCGCTTCCGATGATTTTTCCGTAATATGTGCCGACGTAACGCGGCTGCCTTTTGCCGATGAGTTCTTTGACTGTGTTATTTGTTCGGAAGTTCTGGAGCACATTCCGGAGCATGATGCCGCGTTAAAAGAATTGGTCCGTGTACTCAAATCGAACGGGACGATGGTTGTGAGCGTTCCACGATATTTTTCGGAACGCATCTGCTGGCTGATTTCTTCCGAGTATTCCAGCGATGAAGGCGGACACATACGCATTTATAAAAAGAAAAAGCTTCAGAAAATGCTTGCCGGCCACGGAATGCAATGTTGGAAAATTAATTATAAACACGCGCTGCACGCACCATACTGGTGGCTGAAATGCATGGTCGGCATTAAAAATGAAGAACATGTGTTAGTGAAACTCTATCACAAATTTCTGGTCTGGGATATGTTTTGCAAGCCAAAAGGAGTGCGGTTTCTTGAGGAAACGCTGAATCCGCTCATCGGCAAAAGCATTGTGTTTTATCTGAAAAAAGGGTGAGATTATGAAATTGAATGTATCTTTAAGTGAAGCAGTAAAACCCGTTGAGCTGGAGAAAGTCGCCGATTTTATCGTCACCCTGCAAAAAGAAAATGGCGAGATTCCGTGGTCGCAAGGCGGCAAAACGGATCCCTGGGATCATATCGAAAGCGCAATGGGTTTGAGCACAGCCGGATATTGCAGTCAGGCCGAACGTGCTTATCAGTGGCTGATCAAAACTCAGTTGCCCGACGGTAGCTGGTGGTCCGATTCCAAAGACGGCGTGATCATCAATGCGACAAAAGAGACCAACTTTGCCGCCTATATCGCCGTAGGCGTTTATCATCATTATCTGATTACGGGCAATTTGGATTTTCTTAGAACCATGTGGCCCTCGGTATCACGCGGCATTCAGTATGCAGTAAACATGCAGGCGCCGGAAGGCGAGATCTACTGGGCTAGAAATAAAGATGGCGTTATCGACAAAATGGCGCTTTTGACAGGGTGCAGTTCGATTTACATGAGCATCAAGTGTGCACTGGCTATCGCCGAAGTACTGGGGGTCAAACGGCCCAGCTGGCAACAGGCCAAAGAGCTTCTGGGCGAGACGATCCGCAACCGGCCTGATCTTTTCAATATGATTAAATCCCGTTTTTCGATGGACTGGTATTACCCGATCCTGTGCGGAGCCATTAGCGGCGACGAAGCGAAAAAGCGTATCGATCATCTCTGGGATAAATTCGTGGTGCCCGACTGGGGTGTTCGTTGCGTGAGCGACCGCCCATGGGTCACGATGGCCGAAACATCGGAGTTTATCCTGACACTGACCGGCATTGATGATTTGACCCGAGCAAAAACCATTTTCAGCTGGCTTGGCGACAAGCGCTATTCCGACGGATCCTACTGGATGGGCGTGACGTTCCCCGACAGCGTGATCTGGCCAGAAGAAAAAACCGGCTGGACAGCGGCGGCAGTTCTGCTGGCCTGGGATGCCATCAACGGCATGACGCCTGCTGCAAAAATATTTAATCATCGCTACTGGCAGGAACGACAATAATATCTCTGAAAATCTTACCGCATTTCCCCGACGGTTAATTTTTCGATTACATTGTCTTTTAACTTATTTTGAAAAGAGTAACGACGTGCAGAAGGATCATCGTCCCTATTACATTAAGAATCTGAGCTTTAAATTTGAGAGATGGTATGCCAATCATTTTCTGGCGCCGCAATGTGAATATTTTGGTCAGAACCTGGTTTTCATGAAGCCATGGGGTGTGGAAATAAACGGTTGGCCTGTCTCCATCGGAGACTACACAACATTGATCGCCACGCTGGAAAAACGGATTCGAATCACAGCCTGGATGGCGGATGGCAAGTCGGGAAAAATTGAAATCGGCCGGCACTGCCTGATTTGTCCGGGTACCAGAATCCAGTCCGCCACCGCCATCTCCATCGGCGATGACTGCATGATGGCACAGAATGTCTGTATTACCGATGCCGATTGGCATGACATATATGACCGCAGCGTATCTATCGGCAAAACAGAAGAAATTATTATTGACAACAATGTGTGGATCGGAGACAGCGCCATGATTTGCAAAGGGGTTCATATCGGCGAGAATGCCATTATTGGCGCGGGTTCCATCGTTGTGAAGGATGTTCCGGCCAACGCCATTGCGGCAGGCAACCCCGCTTCAGTCGTGAAGTATCTGGATCTGGATAAACCGATCAGATCCAGATCACAATGGATGTCTGATCCAAAAAAGCTGAACGAGTATTTTGATACGGTTGAACGGATCATGCGGGAAAAAAATTCACTGTTCGGGTGGATTCGATCTATACTTTTCCCGCGCAAAGGAGATTGAACATGCGCGTCGCGATTATTGCCGCCCCTTATCCTCTAGAAGAATTTCCATCGCCCCCGCTGGGCATATCGTATGTCGCCGCGGCCTTTGAAGCAGCCGGATGTGAAGTGCGCATTTTTGACTATATTATTTCCTGTTATTCAAAAGAGAAGCTGGCCCTGCAGCTGGCCGACTTTCAGCCGGATGCCGTGGGCGCAGGTTCCGTCACCATGAATTTTTACGAGGCGCAGAAAATTTTGCGTGATGTGAAAAGCATTCATCCGGACATTCTGACGATGATGGGCGGGCCGCATGTGTCATTTACCGTGGAGGAGACGCTGCGAACCTATCCGGAAATCGATTTGATATTTATCGGCGAGGCGGATGATACGATTGTTGAATTCGCACCACTGATCCGGCAGAAAAATAAATGGAAAAGCATTCAGGGGATTGCTTACAGGCTAGGTGATGAAATCATCAACAACGGTAAGCGAGACTTCATCATGGATGTTGATCGCATCCCACAGCCGGCGCGAAGGCTGCTGCCCATCTCACGTTACAGGGCATTAGGTTATCCGGCCAGCATGATTACCGGCAGGGGTTGTCCTCATGGCTGTATTTTTTGCCTGGGCAGGAAAATGGTTGGATCGAAAGTGCGCCGCCGTAATACGGGTTTGGTTCTCGACGAAATGGAGCAGATTGCCGGTTTGGGATTTGACCGTATCAATATTGCCGATGACCTTTTTGCCTCGGATACAAAACGGGTAAAAGAAATATGCAACGGGATGAAAGAACGAAACCTGAAGCTTGCCTGGAGCGCCTTTGCCCGTGTGGATACCGTGAATCAGGAAATGTTTGACGCCATGGCGGCTGCGGGCTGCGACAGCATCAGCTTTGGCGTGGAATCGGGTTCTCCGGAAATGCTTAAACGGGTTAAGAAAGGCATCAAGCTTGAGCAGGCGACAGAGGCCATCAGAATGTGCAAACAATCAGGCATGGTGGCCCATGCTTCTTTCATGGTGGGCCTGCCGGGCGAATCGAAAGAAACTCTCCGGCAGACGGGTGCGTTTGCCGAATCGCTGAAAATCCTGTTCGGTTACCATTATCTGGCGCCTTTTCCAGGGACAACACTTTGCGAAAAAATAGATAAGTATGACTTGGAAATTCTCACCAGGGAATGGTCGAAATACGATGCTAACGACGCGATTGTGCGGACATCGGAGCTGACGCCCCAGGATATCCGGGATTTTGTCGCCGTTTACGACAACGAGATGAACGGTCACTGGCAAAAAGTGCTCGACAATTACAAGACGGGGAAAAATACGTCGTACGATGATATGCGCGTTGAAGGTCAGTACCGAATGAACATAACATTCGCCATACTCAAGGAAGATCTTGTCGAAAAACATGGGTTCATTGATGCGGCGTCGCTAAACGGCAGCAAAGATTCTGCCCAGAAAATTTTGATGGAAAGAATGAAGAAAACGATATCAGGAGATTCCCGACTGGTGGAAAACACCGTCAATGATTTTATCTCGCGCGGCTATCTGCAAGGCGAACGCAGCGACAAAGGCTGCACCTGGCGGTGGTCGTGAGTGTGAGCGCCTCGCAATAGATTACTTTTGATATTTTTCAAAGAAAATATCAATGTAGTCGGTGACCGTGTGTTCTCCGTCCGGTTGCGTCATTTTCTGCATGCGCCAGTATTTGCGGCCGCCCCATGCCTTCAATATGAATTTGCCCTTGCGTTCATGCGGGATTCCGTTATTGATATAGTTGATTCTGGTGACGATCTTTCCTTCGAACTCCAGTTCTGCCGGGCTTATTACTTTGATCGTTCCATTGATCGTCATAAAGTTGAGATTGCCTTCGTAGTTTTCTTCCTGGTAACCCTCCAGAAGGATCTTGCCGTCTTTTCTGAAAATCTTTGCCTTGCCCAATCCATTATGATTCTGAAGCCATTGCAGGGTCAGGATGTGGTTCCCGAGCACAAGCTGCTCTGCATCGCCTGTACTGAAAACCGTGACAGGGGATAACCCGAAAGTGATAAGAAAAATAATGGCCAGATATTTGAATTGTTTCATATGTTTATCTTTTTCAACAAATAGGCCATGTTTTCTCCCAGAGTTTTCATGTTCTCCATGCCTTCCTGGTCATTATTTACTTCGCCCATTTCGAATCCATAAGCCATATTCCAATAGCTGGCTCCTACCAGATACATCTGCATGTAATGCATAAAGTGATTCATCGTGTCAAAGGCATGGATTGCTCCGCCTCTCCTTACCGCGACGACGGAACCTCCCGCCTTATGTTTTAAAATACTTCCGTTTGTTATCGAAACCATTCCCACCCGATCAATCCATGCCTTCATTTCCGCTGTCACATCTGTAAAGTATGTTGGAGATCCCAGGATTATCCCATCCGCGGCCACCATTTTTTCAATGCTTTCATTGACAATATCACCGTCAAACACACAGCGCTTATTTTGATTTTTAAGACATTTGTAGCATCCTTTACAGCCCCTGACCGGCTTCAGAGCAATATGGATGAGTTCGGTTTCAATCCCTTCTTTTTGCAACTCATGAAAGACCGCCTTGATTAGCAATGATGTGTTGCCGTTTTTACGAGGACTGCCGTTGATTCCGATCACTTTCATTTCATATCTCCATAAAAATTATTTGGCAAAAAACATTCAGGCTTTTCTTTTCAAAACGCCAACGGATTTGAACAGAGGTTGAACGTCATATTCGCCGGATGAGACGGCTTTCTGATAGACCAGGTAGGGCGCCTGACCACCCTGTAACGGATCAGGAAAAATATCATGAAAAATCAGGTAGCCGCCACTTATGATGTGTTTTGCCCATATCTGGTAATCGTTCAGGACGGACTCGTAGGCGTGGCTGCCGTCGATAAAGATAAGTCCAAGCGGTGTGTTCCACGCGTGACCGATCACTTCCGACCGGCCGATGATAGGTATCACGGCATTGCCGAGATCAAAATCATCGATGGTTTTACGAAACAGGCGCAGGGTGTCGATTTTCCCGGTTTCCTTA
>JAGFXG010000249.1 GCA_017860985.1 Deltaproteobacteria bacterium | reverse complement strand
GGAGCAGCGGCACATCACATCTTTTTGCTGGTGCCCACGGGGCGCGGCAGGGATTTGGCCGAACAGGCCATTACAGCGGCCGATTATGAAAAAACGCTGATGTGGTTTCATCAGGAAAGCCTGACATGCGAAATTCAGCTCAAGGCCACCTGCGCGCCGCACTATTTCCGGATCATGCGCCAGAACAGGCCCAAAGGACAAAAGGTTGTGAAAAAGGCGGGAGGTCATTTTCACGAATCCACCCGCGGGTGCCTGGGAGGAATCTCGTTTTGTTTTATTTCCCATGTCGGACAGGTTCAGCCCTGCGGCTATCTCGAACTGGATTGCGGAAGCGTGCAAAAGCAGAGTTTTGGAGAAATCTGGGAGACCTCTTTGGTGTTTCGCAATCTCCGCGATTACAGCAGGTATGGCGGCAAATGCGGCCGTTGTGAATTTATCAAGGTTTGCGGCGGTTGCCGCGCGCGGGCGTATGAGGCGACGGGGGATTATCTATCCGAAGAACCGTTGTGCTTGTATAATCCGAAATGGTAATTTTATAATGTCCTTTTTTTGTGTCATACCGGCGAAGGCCGGTATCCAGAAATATGAACCGTGATCAAGAAACCAGCAGTATATATTTTGGCAAGTGGAAGGAATGGAACTCTTTATATCGGTGTAACGTCAGATCTTGTAAGGCGTGTTTGGGAGCACAAGAATAATTTGGTTGAAGGTTTTACAAGGCGTTACAATGTTCATCATCTTGTTTGGTATGAATTGCATGGTAATATAAATTCTGCCATTGAGAGAGAAAAGAAAATGAAAGAGTGGAAAAGAGCTTGGAAACTCAAACTAATCGAAGAACAAAATCCGAACTGGAATGACTTATATGAAATCATTTCTTAACTGGATTCCGGCCTGCGCCGGAATGACGAAACGGCGTTAGCCCATGGACAATATCGATAAAATAATCTTGAATATTCTGCAAAATGAATTTCCTCTTAAGGAGAGGCCGTTTCTGATTGTGGCCGGGCGGTGTGGCATCAGTGAAGAAGAGGCGATTTCCCGTATTCAGAAGATGAAGGAAGAAGGGATCATTCGCCGGATTGGTGCGGTCTTTGACGGCGCAAAACTGGGTCGCGTGAGTACGTTGTGTGCTGCGCGCGTACCTCCGGAAAAGATCGAAGACTTTGTTCAGATTGTCAATTCCTCTAAAGGTGTGACTCATAATTACCTGCGGGATCACGACTACAATATCTGGTTCACCGTAAGTGCACCGACTGCCCTGGAACTGGAATCCTTCCTCAAAGACGTCAAAGAGAAAAGCGGTGTGACGGATATCCTGGATATGCGCGCGGTCAGGACGTTTAAAATAAACGCTTCATTTGAAGTGTAAGGTTCATCTGTCACTATCGTCGCTGGAAGAAGTCGTGAAACAAAAAGCAGATGTCTTTTTGCTTTGATTCGAAATGGTAAGGAATTTCTCTGTGAAATGGCTGGTTGACTGAAAATTGTATCCGTGAGATACAGGCGCATACAATTTTACTGTTTTTCCAAAAATAAAAGAAGAGGAGGACGAAAAGATGGATCCAAAAGACATCAATTTTGCGGCCATGCCCCAGACAGCAATTAACGTCGTCACAAATCCTGCGGAATTCTTCCAGGGAATGCCAAAAACCGGCGGTTTTCTGGAGCCGCTTGTTTTTGCCGTCGTGATGGGGGTCATCGTTGGTATTATTCAGGCGATATTTGGTTTTATCGGTCTGGGGCCTGCCGGAGGTTACGGTGGAGGCGGGATGTCCGGTTTTGGCATGATCATTTTCATGCCGATTGCCGCAGCCATTGGCAGCTTTATCGGTGCGGCCATCCTCTTCGTCATCTGGAAATTAATGGGCTCCCAGGAAAACTATGAAACAGCCTATCGCTGCGGCGCATACCTGATGGCTCTGTCTCCCATTACGACAATTCTCAGCGTGATTCCCTATGCTGGCGGTCTTGTCGGTATGGCTATCTTTACATTTTACATTGTAATAGCAAGTGTTCATGTGCATAACCTTCCTTCACAAAAAGCGTGGCTTGTTTTTGGGATTATCGGTGTGGTCCTTGCTTTTGGTGGACTTTATTCGGAATACAAAGCCAGAAATATGATGTCGGAGATGGGCAAATGGGGTCAGTTGGGCGAAGAATATCGTAAATCGGCAGAGGATATGCAAAAATCCAGTGAAGAAATGCGAAAGCAGGCTGAAGAAATGATGCAACAAGCCAAGGAGCAGGCTGAAGAAGCTAAAAGACAAGCAGAGTAAGATTAATTGCTAATGTAATACTTTTTTTAAATCCAGTGCGTGTCTGTACTTGCCTTAGGCATAACAGGCACGCACCTGTTTATTCTCAAAACGGAATTATTGATGACGAAACATAATTCTCCGCCCCTGCTGGCCCTGGTGGATGGCAGCAACTATATTTATCGCGCCTATTACGGGATTCCCGCCCTGACCAATTCCAAAGGTTTTCCCACCAACGCCATCTATGGCTTCACCACCATGCTGATGAAACTGCTGCGTGATCTTGCACCGGACTATATTGTTGTGACATTTGATCTCAAGGGGCCCACCACGCGTCACGGCGAATTTGACGATTACAAAGCAACACGCAAACCCATGCCCGATGATCTGATTCCCCAGGTTCCGTCCATTAAAGATGTTGTCCGCGCCTTTTCGATTTGCGTTCTGGAAAAGCAGGGCATCGAGGCGGATGATCTGATCGGGACACTCACGGTTCAGGCGAGCGAGAGAGGCTGGCGAACGGCCATCATTTCCGGTGACAAGGATTTGATGCAGCTTATTGATGACCGCGTCACGATGGTTGATACGATGAAAGATAAAACCTATGACGCGGCGGCCGTGAAGGAAAAATTCGGTGTGGGCCCGGAAAAGGTGGTGGAGATCCTGGGGCTGATGGGAGACACATCCGACAATATCCCCGGCGTTCCGGGCATCGGCCCGAAAACAGCACACCGCCTTATCGAAGAGTATGGTTCGGTCGAAGCGGTTGTTGAAAACGCGGAGAAACTGCACAACGTGAAACTTCGCGAGAAGATCCGTCAGCATGCCGACCAGGCGAAGCTCAGCCGTCAGCTCGCTCTGATTCGCAAAGATATTGACGTGGATTTCAATCTGCAGGATGCCGCAAGACGCGAGCCGGACAGGGAATTACTGGCCGGCCTTTTCAGTGAATTTGAATTTTCCTCCCTTCTGCATCAGATCAGGGGAAATAATGTTGAGCCGGTGAAAGAATGCAGCGTTGTTGCGGATGGTGAGGTGTTATCGAAATTGGCCGAAAAGCTGAGGCGCAGCAACCGGGTTGCCTGTGAAATCATCTGGGAAAAGAACCCGCCGCCGGAATTAATCGGTATGTCATTTTGTACTGATTCGGACGCATTCTATTTTCCCCTGGGACATGCAAACGTAAAACGACAGTTAACGGCAAAAGAAGTTCTGGATGCGATGGCGCAGGTGTTTGGCAACACACAAATAAAAAAATATTTTTATGATTTGAAAACA
>JAGFXG010000248.1 GCA_017860985.1 Deltaproteobacteria bacterium | reverse complement strand
TTCTATGTCTACCGAGTAAAAGATCTGGATGACATTATGCCGTGGGATATCATTGACGTCGGCATGTCCAAAAAAAAGCTGATGCGCGAATACGAAAAAGCACTGGCTGGATATCACGAACCCAAACTGTAAAAGCTGTGCTTTCCCTTATCAGCAGCCGGTCAGGCCCGATGGGTTTCAAGGATGACGAGCGCATCGACGGCTACGGGTTTGCCTTCTGTCACAATCAGGGGGTTAATGTCGATTTCGGCAATTTCGTCGTGTGTCATCCCGAGTTCACCGATACCGACCAGCGCTTTTACCAGCACGTCCTCATCAACAGCATTTTCTCCCCGGAAGGCATCAAGAAGCTTGACCGCTCTTATTTCATGGATCATCTCGCGCGCATCATCATCAGCAAGGGGAGCGACACGGAAACTGACGTCTTTCAATGCCTCTGTAAATATTCCGCCAATACCGAACATCACACAGGGGCCAAACTGGGGGTCGCGTGTGAGTCCGATGACGAATTCCCTGTTGCCCTTCACCATTTCCTGAATCAGAATACCGTCCAGATGAATGCCCTTATCCATGAGCTCATCATAAGCCCGGGCCACATCCTGTTCATTTTTTAGATTCACACGGACCATCCCCATCTCGGTTTTGTGCGTAAGGGTCGGGGAAGATCCTTTAAGAACGACAGGAAACCCGATTTTGACAGCCTGATCCACCGCCTCCTGCCGGGAATGAACCATTGCCTCCCTTGTTATCGGGACATTTGCGCCGGCAACAATCCGCTTGGATTCATATTCCGATAGAGCCTGCTGGCCGTTTTGCACTGCATTGAATAAAATTTTGCTCATTTCTTTTTCTTTCTTTAAAACGTTGCCTGTTGTCATAGCGCGGCCTCCATCTTGCCCGTAATGGTTCTGTTGTCATCCATGATTTCACATTCTACCTGATCGTAAACAAAACCTCTTTTCAGAAGGGATTCATGGAACATATGGGAAACGGACAGGGCCCGCACCGCTTCTTCTGGTGTCTCAAAGATGGGTATACGGTGTTTGGCCCGGATGGCAATGGACTTGGCAACAGCGTTCGGCGTGTATATGGCCGCCGGCTTATCGTAATGTTTGCACATCTTCAAAAGTTCATGAAGAGTGTCGATCACGAAGGTCTGCCATACACTCAGGAGCGGCAGAAGTCCGTCCACCTCATCGGCGGAAAGGAGAATTTCAAAGATGTCGAGGTAGGTCTGCGGTGGCGCTGGACCGATATCTACGGGATTCTTGACATTGAAGACCTGTCCTGCTTTTTTCAACTTATCCTGTGTCTGACCTGAGAGTGGCACCATCCGCAAATCCGCTTCCACCAGCAGATCCGCGGCAATGCTGCCGAACGCCCCGGAATTGGTGAACATCGCAACGCGATTTCCTTTTAAAAGAGGCATTTCAGTGAACATCTTGGGGAGCGAGTGCAGTTCGTTGATGGATTTGAGGCGGATGATCCCTGCCTGTTTGCAGGCGCTATCAAAGATCAAATCATTATTGGCCATCCCCGCTGTATGGGATATGGCAGCCATGGCGCCTTCCCTGGTTCTGCCAACCTTGAACATCAGGATCGGTTTGCGAGATCTCTTGGCAGCTTCCATGAGTTTACGGCCGTCTGCCACATTTTCCAGATACATCCCGATGACTTGAGTCTCGTCCTTTTGAAAGTAATCAATGAAATCCGCTTCATCCACATCGCACTTATTGCCGATGCTGACAACTTTGTTTATGCCGACAAGGTCGTAATAAAGGGATTCCATGACCAGAACGGCAACGCCGCCGCTCTGGATTGTATAGGAAATGTTTCCCGGAGCTTCAAAAATCTGGTTCATCTCAACCAGGCTCGGATTGACACCGTAGAAGCTGCAGAATTTGTTGCGTGTGCTCAATGTCCCCAGGCAGTTGGGCCCCATGATACGGATTCCGTTAGTCTTGATCACCTCGTCGATCTCACGCTGCATCGCTTCGCCGACCTGACCGCCTTCGGCAAAACCGGCGCTCTCGATAACAATTCGTTTAATTCCTTTTTTTGCACAATCCTTGACAATACCTGGGACATGGCGCGCCGCAACAATGATAATCGCCAGATCCGGTGTTTCAGGAAGATCCAGGACCGATGAAAATCCAGGGCAACCGTTTACCGTCTCAGCTTTGGAATTCACTACGTACACGGGCCAGGTGTAATGAAGATAATCCTTCAGCATGTTACAGATGGTGGCTCCCAGATTTAGAGAAGAATTTGATGCGCCAATGACAACCACTGATTTCGGATCGAAAAATTTTTCCATGCGATTCTCACTTTGAATTGGATTTTATGAAATGCAAAATTGAAATTCCTTGGTTTGTTTTTTATACAAGTCTTAAGCTTCACAGCTTTTTTATACAGAGGTGCTTTATCTCATCTCTGTAAACAATGTTTATATACAAAAACATTGTTTCTATGTCAAGATATATTACCGGGATTTCATCAGGGAAAGAAATGATCAAACATTTCTCATCAATTTTGACAGGTTACGAGCTATTTTCTGCCGGTGCATAAGGACCTGCTGCGTATTTTTGTCGGGATGATTTCTGAAGGTTGCGACAATGCCGGTAAGAGCGGCAAAAAGCGTATGGGAATGGTTCCTGATGTCTCCACCCGCATTCATTTTTTTAAAGATAATGTCAAAGTGACCGAGAATGTCGCGTTCAATTTTCGTAAGTTTGTCAAAAAGCTCGGAGTCGATCGAACCGCCGAGAAAAAAATTCATCATCATCTGAAAATATTGATCGTTGAAAGTAAAATATTCAATAAAATCAGAAATAACCTGTTCAATGGCGCCGTCAGGTGATTCGTCAATCGTGACAAATATTTTTTCAAATACTTTGCCTATTCCCCTCATATAGGCCTCGGCAAAAAGGGACTGTTGATCCGGGAAATGCCGGTAGATGAGTGCCGGCGATATGCCTGCTCGCTTTGCAATGTCTCTCATCGTCACTTTTTGAAATGGTTTTTCTGCAAATTCCTTTTCTGCTGCATCGATGATGATTGTGCGCCGGGCCAGTTTTTCTTGTTCTTTTAATTTGGAAAGAACGGTCTGCTTTTTCATTTCCAGCTCCTGATAAATTCTTGTATTCAGCATAAAGGACTGCGGACTGCAAAGAAAATAGCATCGATAATGTTGTCTGTCAAACAGGATCATTCTGCATGACGGTTCTCATTCTGATAGAGCAGTTATTGGAAGAAAAGTTGTTTCCAACGGCAAAAAAAAGATGAACACTGACCTGACGTGTGGTAAAGTTATTATACCAAAATCAATCGCGGTTATAATGAATGGAGATTGCTATGAAAAGACCAACACCTGACTTTACAAAATATGCCGATTTTTTTGATAAAAAAAATATTAAAGAATACAAGGCTGGCGAATATGTCTTTCATAAGGGAGACAAGGGAGATTGCATGTTTGTTGTACTTGATGGACAATTGGAAATCGTAGCAGAAGATATGGTCCTCTCGACTATAGAACAA
>JAGFXG010000247.1 GCA_017860985.1 Deltaproteobacteria bacterium | reverse complement strand
TGAAGATATCGATGATGATCCCAACGATGTCAGAAAACAGGCGCTGATGCGCAGCATTAAAGAATCCTTCGAACTTTACCTGAAGCTCAGCAAGAAAGTGCATGTGGAAATGATGGGGACGATTGCTGCAATCGAAGACCCGTCCAAACTCGCCGATGTGGTGGTTACGCATCTGAACGTGAAGCTGGAAGACAAACAGAAAATCATTGAAATATACAACATCGGAGAAAGGCTGGAATCCATTTATTCTTTGATGCTGTCGGAAATAGAGATTCTTCAGGTGGAAGAAAAGATCAAACGCCGCGTCAAAAAGCAGATGGAAAAAACGCAGAAAGATTATTACCTGAATGAACAGATGCGCGCCATCCAGAAGGAAATGGGCGAAAAGGACGATTTTAAAAATGAAATAGCGGATCTGGAAAAACGCCTGAAACAAAAGAAACTTTCCGAAGAGGCAACAAAGAAAGTACGCCAGGAAATAAAAAAACTCCAGATGATGTCGCCCATGTCGGCGGAAGCCACGGTTGTCCGCAATTACATTGACTGGATTCTGGACATGCCCTGGTCGGAAATGACAGAAAATAAATACACGCTGAAGGAATCTGAAAATATCCTTGACGAAGACCACTTCGGGCTGAAAAAAGTCAAGGAACGCATCATTGAATATCTGGCTGTTCAGGCGCTGGTCAAGAAGAACAAAGGGCCGATTCTCTGTCTGGTCGGGCCTCCCGGCGTCGGGAAAACATCTATTGCCAAATCAGTGAAATTTGTCCGGATTTCCCTGGGCGGGGTCCGCGACGAAGCGGAAATCCGCGGCCACCGCCGGACCTATATCGGCGCCATGCCGGGTAAAATTATTCAATCTCTGAAGAAAGCGGGATCCAACAATCCTGTGTTCTGTCTGGATGAAGTGGATAAACTGAGCTCCGATTTCCGCGGTGATCCATCTTCTGCCCTGCTGGAAGTCCTTGATCCGGAGCAGAACGTTGCCTTTAATGATAATTATCTGGATGTGGATTACGATTTATCCGACATCCTGTTTATCACAACGGCCAACGTTCTGCAGACAATACCGGCGCCCCTGCAGGACAGGATGGAAGTGATCCGCATCGCCGGCTATACGGAACAGGAAAAGATGCAAATCGCCAAACAGTTTCTTCTGTCGAAGGAAATGGAAGCCAATGGGCTGGTTGCGGATAACATCGAATTTACAAACGGAGCCGTGATGCGCATGATCCGTCAGTACACGAGGGAGGCCGGTGTCCGGAACCTCGAAAGGGAAATTGCTTCCGTCTGCCGCAAGGTAGCCAAAGAGATTGTCAGCAACGGTGCGCAAAAGAAAATTGTAATCAATTCAAAACACATTCCGAAATATTTAGGTGTTCCCAAGTTCCGCCACGGCGAAACGGAGGAAAAAAGTCAAATTGGCTTGACAACCGGGTTGGCCTGGACGGAAGTAGGCGGCGAACTCCTGGCCATTGAGGCATCCATCATGGAAGGGACGGGACGCATGGTCATGACCGGTAAACTGGGCGATGTCATGCAGGAATCGGTACAGGCGGCCCTGACGTATATCCGGGCGCGCGCCGAAAAGTTCGGTTTGGCAAAAAACTTCTACAAGAAAATAGACATTCATGTTCATGTGCCGGAAGGGGCGATTCCCAAGGATGGTCCATCTGCCGGAATCGCGATGGCAACCTCCATTGCCTCCGCCCTCATGAAAAAGAAAGTACGTGCCGACCTGGCCATGACGGGTGAAATAACCTTACGGGGCAGGGTGTTGCCAATCGGCGGGTTGAAGGAAAAAATACTCGCAGCTCATCGCGGTAATATTAAAATGGTCATAATCCCGAAGGATAACGAAAAAGATCTGGCGGAAGTGCCCCGCAATGTCCAAAATGCCTTAAAGATCGTCTTTGTCGATCATATTGATGAGGTGCTGGATATCGTTTTTGTCAAAGATGAAGATGAGTTCAGCAAGGATGTGACAACGGGTATGCTGGCTAACGCCCAACCGGTGAATTAATTGAGATTTCCTTTTTTATATCTTGACAAGAAATCTCAATGTTGCTAGAAGCCATTCAGCTTTTTTGATACGTGGGCGGGTAGCTCAGCTGGAAGAGCGCCACGCTTACACCGTGGATGTCACAGGTTCGAGCCCTGTCCCGCCTACCAGAAAAAGAAAAGAAGTACGGAAGTATACATCACGATTTTTTGGGGTCGTAGTTAAGTTGGTTATAACGCCGGCCTGTCACGCCGGAGGGCGTGGGTTCAAGTCCCATCGGCCCCGCCAGAAAATCGAAGGGAGCCTGCTCATTGCGGCTCCCTTTTTTTATCCAAAACAACCCTCATGAGGGTACGTACAGGTGATTGACATAATTTATAGAGCATGTTTAATAATGTCTGCAGGACACCCTGTGAAATGAAATGAGCATCATTGCGAAACAATTGAAAAAGAGGTAATCGAATAACATGGACTACGAAGGACTGATCATACGTCCGCCCAGTGAAGCCTACAGCCTGCTTTTACAGGTCACGGTCGGCTGTTCTCACAACCGGTGCACATTCTGCGGCACATACCGGCAGAAAAAATTTAAGATAAAGCCTCTGGAGCGAATTGAAAAAGATCTGCGGGAAGCCAAAACCTACGGTCCTGTCAGCAGGCTTTTCCTGTGTGACGGTGACTCGCTGATTATCCCGCAACCCCGGCTGGTGGAAATCCTGAAGATGATTAACCAGTATCTTCCGGGGCTTGAGAGGATCGGAAGCTACGCCAACACGAAAAGCATTTTACGAAAATCGGTTGACGAACTCAGGGAGCTGAAAGAGCTGGGGCTGAAAATCCTTTATCTGGGCGTGGAAACCGGCAACGCCGAACTGCTTACGAAGATTAATAAAGGTGCCACACGGGAAAAAATGGCGGAAGTGGCGCGGCGTGTCAAAGAAGCAGGCATTGAGTTATCGGTGACGGTCATCCTGGGCATCGGCGGGATTGAAAAGAGCATAGAACATGCAATGGATACGGCGAGCCTTCTGACGGAAATGGACCCGGATTATGTGGGCGCGCTGACACTCATGTTTGTACCGCAGACGGAACTGTATGAGGACTACCTGGCAGGACGATTTGTTCTGCCTGATAAAATCGGTTTTATCCGGGAGCTGTATCTGATGATTGCCAACTCCAATTTTACTAACTGTTACTTTACATCCAACCATGCGTCCAATTATCTGCCGATCAAAGCGCGCCTTCCCCGACAGAAAGAAAAAATACTGAAAATGATCGGGGCGGTCATTGAAGAAAACGATGTCAGCGGAATGCGTCCCGAGTATTTACGGGGCCTGTAATTGCGGGAGAAATTGAGACGGATATGAAAAAAATATCTGAACTGTTTTTCTGGCGCAAGCCCGACTATATTCGCAGGGAAATATTAGCGATGCTGGCCAAAGGGCAGAAAAGCGGAGTCTTTGATGATGCATCCAGAAAAATGATTGAAAACATTCTGGAGTTCACATCTACCATGGTGCGGGAAATCATGATTCCGAGAACGGATATTGTTTCCATCAGTGTTGACGACACACCGGAAGAGATGATTCACGAGATTGCGGAATCCCGTCATACAAGGTTACCCGTATTCAGGGGATCGGTCGACAATATCATCGGCATTCTGAACATCAAGGATCTGCTGAATGTTTGGCCGCAGAACATAACAGCTTCCGATATTTTATCCCGTCTGACCAAGCCCTATTACATTCCCGAAACAAAAAATGCCCATCTGCTGTTTCATGAATTTAAAAACAACAAAAAACATATTGCCATTGTCATCGATGAATACGGGGGGACATCCGGTCTGGTCACGCTGGAGGATTTGCTGGAAGAGATCGTCGGGGATATCCTCGATGAACACGAAGAGAGCGCTGATTCCGGGGATATCATCCAGGCGCCCGATGGTGTCTTTATCGTGGAGGGGCGAACAGAGATAGAAAAGATTGAAGAGCATTTGCAGATCAATCTGGAAAGAGGGCGATACGAAACGGTAAGCGGGCTCATTTTAAATACGATTCGAAGAATCCCGCACCGTGGGGAAAAATTTCAGATCGAAGGAATGGATATTACCATCGAAAATGCGGACGAGCGCAGCATTAAAAAAGTGAAAATAAAAAAAATGGATGATGATCTTTTCAATGAAGAATAAAGACCCGATGCCAGCACAGGAGCTTGTCGATAACAAACTCAGCGCATACCGTATCTTTTTTGCAGTCATAAGCGGCGTCCTGCTGTTTTTGTCTTTTCCGAAATTCGGCC
>JAGFXG010000246.1 GCA_017860985.1 Deltaproteobacteria bacterium | reverse complement strand
CCGCGAAAAAACCTTGTAATTTCAAAAAAGAGCAGGAGGTTCATCATTATATACCTCCTGCTCTTTTTTTTTAATTTAAGATTACAACATGTCCTTGGGCCAAACCCGTCAACGGAACATTTTTCGAAACTGCTTTATTTGCTCGAATTGATATACTCAGTAATCTTCGCCGCGATGGTTTTGACGACGTATTCAAACTCATCGACATCCTTGTCCAGAAGCGTCATGCGAAAACCAAGCAGCGGAGAGAAAAACGACGTCAGCGGCACCACGCAAATGCCGGTTGCAGCCAGCAGATAGTAAACAAACCGCTTATCGTATTCGATGGTGCCTTTCGTCAGGTCTTCCACATATTTTTTGATCTCCGGCTGTTCAATCGGCAGATATTGCCGTTCATTGAGAACCGATTCATTGAAGATGACCGTATTGTAAAACGCGCCGTTGGTTTTGTTGGCAATCAGAAAAGGAACATCCTTCAAAATGCCATAGGCGATAGCGGAGAGCTTTTCGTAGTGATCCGTGCGCTGGCGGAGATAATTCTTATACTCCGGATGCTGCATGATTCTGGGAATCGCCATTTGCGGAAGAGTAGTGGAGCAGACTTCAGACATTTTCTGATGCAAAATGGTGTTAATGAAGCGGGCAAAAATCGGGTCCTTGTCCGCGTTATACACTTCCATCCATCCGCAGCGCGCGCCGGGCCATGGGGCTTCTTTGGATATGCTCTTCATGGCGATAGCGGGAACATCGCCGATGATATCGCCGATCGGCACAGTCGTTTTGCCGTTATAGATAATATTGATATAGGTTTCATCGGAAATCACAAATAAATCGTTTTCCCTGGCAATCCGAACTACATTCTGGAGCGCCTCAAGAGGATACACAAAACCGGTTGGATTATCGGGGTTGATGATCAGGATACCGACAATGGCCTTATGGCTTTTCACTTTCTGCTCAAGCTCCCTTAAGTCCGGATGCCAGTTGTTGTATGGATTCATCCGGTAGGTGTTGGACGGAAAGGAGGCATGGAGCACTTCGGCCATGAAATGGGTGGAATACGTCGGTTCCGGCATGATCATGCGGGCATCCACCTGAATGGAACTGTAGGCGCGGGCAATCGCATCGCCCAGTCCGTTGAAGAAAATGACGTCTTCGGGGGTAATCTGAATTTTCCCTCGCGCATTGACGCGCTCGGCGATAAATGCCCGCGTGCTGTCGATGCCTTTGGTAGGGGAATACGCATAGGAAGCGTCATCCTGCAAAATATCGATGAGAACCTCTTTCATCCAGTCGGGGATTTTTTCACCTTTTTGAACCGGATCACCTATGTTTTCCCAGTTGATCTTCACCCCGAATTCCTGAAGCTTCTTGGCGATAAGCACGATATTGCGAATCTCATAGGTCAATCCGCTGCCGCCACGTGAAATTTCAAAACGCATAAGTTACCTAACTCCTTGGATATTTTGATATTGATGCATAATACATATTTTATGATTAATCCAGAGTTTTTTAAAAAATGATTTCCTGACCCTCCATCATTTTATGAAGGACAAAAAACCCTTTTCGTGATATTTGTACCTTAGAGACTGAAAAACACCTGTTCATGAGGCAGGAATGCCTTGAACTGAAGCACTCTTCCCTGATTCCTCCGGCTTGCAAAAAAGAAGTCTCATCAATAAAAAAATAAAGGAAGACATACCATGGATGATACAAAAACTTTTGCCGAAATGTTTGAGGAATCCTACGCCACCCCCAAACGTTTTTCTGTGGGAGAAAAAGTCGAGGCAACAATTGTCAAAATTTCGCCTGAATGGATTTTCATTGATCTGGGTGCAAAAAGCGAGGGCTATATAGACAAAAAAGAATTTCTGGACGAGGCGGGCGTTCTGACCGTTCAGGAAGGGGATACTGTCACCGCCTACTTCCTCTCCTCGCGCCACAGCGAAAGGCTCTTTACCACCAAACTGACATCGCGCAAAAGTGTAGATGATTTTCTTTTGAGCGCCCATCAAAACGCGATTCCAGTGGAAGCCGTCGTCGAGAAGGAAATTAAAGGCGGTTTTTCCGTTAAAATCAGCGAGAACACGAGCGGCTTTTGTCCCTATTCTCACATGGACAGGCGAAGAATCGAAAATGCCACGAATTATATCGGCAAAAAACTGGAATTCATCGTCATAGAGTATGGGGAAAACGGCCGGAAGATAATATTATCGCGGCGTCCCCTGCTGGAAAAAATCGATCAGGAAAGAATCGCCAAACTGAAACTGTCCTTGCAGAAAGGAATGACCGTGCACGGCATCGTAACCTCGGTGCGCGACTTCGGTGCCTTTGTCGATATCGGCGGCATACAGGCGCTGCTGCCTGTTTCGGAAATGACATGGGGCAGGGTGGAAAACACCCAGGCTCTCTACAAAGCGGGCGATACCGTTGAAGCCATTATCATCAATCTGGACTGGGAAAACGACCGTATAACATTATCCTTCAAGGATACACTCCCCGATCCATGGGATGAGGTTGTCCGCAATTACATCGAAGGCAGCATTTACAGGGGCAAAGTGTCCCGCCTGACGGATTTTGGTGCGTTCATCACTCTGGAAGCCGGAGTTGACGGACTGCTGCATATCTCCAAACTGGGCAAAGGAAAAAAAATCAAACACGCCCAGGATGTTTTATCCCGGGATCGGGAAATCGATGTGAAGATCGAAAAGATTGACCGGGACAACAAAAGAATATCGCTGGACCTGGCATCAGGCGGCGACGAGAAAAAATCCCCGGCGGAAGAAGGGGACGACTATCAGAAATTCATGCCCAAAGCACCCAAAACCATGGGCACGTTCGGGGATCTGCTGAAAAAACCGAAAAAGAAAAAATCACGTGAATGAATCACAGGTCAAACTTGGGAAAATGATTCACAGCCGGTTGCGGAAGATAAATGATCTGATGTTTTTCCCCGGGGTCCAGAAGAGAGATGGTCATAAACTGTTATGGGTTTAATCCGTTTATTGTTGAGTGATCCGGCAGCTTTCATAATGCTTGCGGTGCTTCTTTTATATTCCGTTATTTTTCATGAAGTGGCCCACGGCTGGGTGGCTTATAAAATGGGTGATGAAACGGCCAAATGGCTGGGCAGGCTGACGCTCAATCCGATCAAGCACATAGACCCCATCGGTTCGCTGATGCTCTTGGTGATCGGTTTCGGGTGGGCCAAGCCGGTCCCGATCAACCTGGAAAACATTCCCGCGGCGCAAAGACGCAAGGGCTTGATTCTGGTATCAGCGGCCGGTGTTACAGCCAACATCATTATTGCCTTTTGCGCCCTGTTGGTATGGCGGCTGACGTCGCCCGCCCCGGGCAGCATGATGTATCAGGTGCTTTATTTACTGGCCTATATCAACATTCTGCTGGCGGCTTTCAATCTGATCCCGATTCCGCCGCTGGACGGATCAAAAATTCTGATGGGATTCACACCGGAGTCATTCAACCGTGTGCTGTATCAAATTGAACCTTTTGGTTTTTTTGTCGTGCTGGGCCTTTTGCTTACAGGC
>JAGFXG010000245.1 GCA_017860985.1 Deltaproteobacteria bacterium | reverse complement strand
GCCGATGTTGCCGTTGATGAAATTGTCAAGATCATAGCGTGTCAGGTTGATCCGGTGATCGGTGATTCGGCCCTGCGGGAAATTGTAGGTACGGATGCGTTCGGAGCGGTCGCCTGAGCCTACCTGGCTTTTCCGCGTCTGTGCCTGTTCAGCGTTCTGCTTCTGGATCATGGCGTCGAGCAGCCGCGCGCGCAAAACCTTCATGGCCTTGACCTTGTTTTTGAGCTGTGATTTTTCATCCTGGCAGGTGACAACCAAACCGGTCGGCAAATGGGTGATGCGCACGGCGGAATCGGTTGTATTGACGCTTTGTCCTCCGTGGCCGGTTGACCGGTAAACATCAATGCGCAGGTCGTTTTGGTCGATGGTCAATTCCACGTCTTCCACTTCCGGCATGATGGCGACGGTAACCGCTGAGGTATGTATTCTTCCCTGGGCTTCGGTCACAGGAACGCGCTGGACGCGATGGGTTCCGCTTTCGTATTTCATGCGGCTGTATGCGCCCCGGCCGTCAATCTGGGCGATGATTTCCTTGAATCCGCCCATACCGCCCGCTGGCGATGAGCTGACGATTTCCACCCGCCACCCCTGGGTTTCGGCATAGCGGGCGTACATGCGGAATAAGTCGCCCACAAACAAACCGGCTTCATCGCCGCCGGTACCCGCCCGGATTTCCAGAAAGACGTTTTTGTCATCATTAGGATCTTTGGGCAGAAGCAGAACTTTTATTTTTTCTTCCAGTTCGGCCTCTTCCCGTTGCAGGACAGGGATCTCTTCCCTGGCCATGTTCCTTATTTCTTCGTCATTTTCCGACAGCAGTTCCTTGTTGTCTGCAATCCGCACCTTGAGCTTTTCATATTGGCGGATGGTTTCTACAAGCTCCGTTAAATCGGAGTGTTCTTTTGCATATTTCTGATATAACCCCTGCTTGGAAGCCACTTGGGCATCGCTGAGCAATCCTTCAAGTTCCTGGTAGCGGAGCTCAATGTCGCGAAGTTTGTTGAGTAAAATATCCATATTTGTGGCCCGGTATATTTTCAGGGGATGTTGATTGAGGGAGTAAAACGTATTTATAGCAATCCTCTTGATGGAAGGATTGCTATAAATGCGGGGAATGCTGTAACCTGTTTATCATGGGGACAAATCCAAAGGCCTGCCTGTTGCCGGCGAGTTAAACCTATGCTTTTTTTGTTGTTTTCTTTGCTTTCGGTGCGGTTTCTGCTTTGGCTTCGTATTTCTTCTTGAATTTTTCCACGCGTCCGGCCGTGTCCATGAGTTTCTGTTTACCGGTCATAAACGGATGGCAGTTAGAGCAAATTTCTATTTTGATTTCTTTCCTTGTTGATTTTGTTTCAATCACATTACCGCAAACGCAAGTGATTGTTGTTTCTTTATAATCCGGGTGAATGCCTTCTTTCATTTTTCCTTCTTCCTCCTGAACCTTTTTGACAAAATATCTCTATAATTTAAACAGATGCGGTGCATTATCCTATAAATGTTAAAAATTCAAGACATTTATTGGCGGGATTCATCCGCTTTCATACAACTACGAATTCATGGAATCAAGAAATTCCTTGTTGGTTTCCGTCTTCCTGATCTTGCCGATGATGAATTCCATTGCATCGACCGGATTCATTTCCTGCAGCAGACGGCGCAGAATCCAGACGCGGTTGAGATTGGCTTTGGGGATCAGCAGTTCTTCTTTTCTTGTTCCCGACCGGATCAGGTCAAAGGCAGGGAATATACGGCGGTCGGCTATGCGGCGGTCCAGATGCAGTTCCATGTTGCCGGTGCCCTTGAATTCTTCAAAAATAACTTCGTCCATGCGGCTGCCGGTGTCAATCAGGGCTGTAGAGATAATGGTCAAGCTGCCGCCGTTCTCAATGTTGCGTGCCGCGCCGAAAAAGCGCTTGGGCTTATGCAGAGCGTTGGAATCGACGCCGCCGGAAAGGACTTTTCCGGAAGGCGGTACGACTGTATTGTAGGCGCGCGCCAGGCGGGTAATCGAGTCGAGCAGAATCACAACGTCTTTTTTGTGCTCGACTAAGCGTTTTGCCTTTTCAATAACCATTTCGGCAACCTGGACGTGGCGTGAAGCCGGTTCGTCAAACGTTGACGAGATAACCTCTCCTTTGACACTGCGCTGCATATCCGTGACTTCTTCGGGACGTTCGTCAATGAGGAGCACCATTAAAACGACTTCTTTATGATTGGCTGTGATGCTGTGGGCGATATCCTGCAATAAAACAGTTTTACCGGCGCGCGGCGGCGAGACGATCAGGGCGCGCTGTCCTTTTCCGATAGGTGCGAACAGGTCCAATGTTCGGGTGGAAAAATTTTCCGGATCAAATTCCAGATTCAATTTTTCTTCCGGATAAAGAGGGGTCAGGTTGTCAAAGAGGATTTTATCGCGGGCTGACTCGGGGCTTTCAAAATTAACTTCGTCGACTTTAAGCAGGGCGAAATATTTTTCTCCTTCTTTGGGGGGGCGGACTTCGCCGGCAATGGTGTCGCCGGTTCTCAAGTTAAAGCGGCGGATCTGGGACGGTGATATGTAAATATCATCGGGACTTGGCAGATAGTTATAGTCAACCGCGCGCAGAAAGCCAAAACCGTCCGGCAGGATTTCCAGAACGCCGGAGCCGGAGATCACGCCGTTTTGTTCCGCCTGGGTTTGCAAAATGGCAAAGATCAGATCCTGGCGGCGCATGCCGCTTGCTCCCGGCACTTCAATCTCCTTGGCCAGGTTGTTGAGTTCGCTGATGGGCAGCCTCTTAATGTCTTCAATGTTCATAGATATTTCCTTAATTTAGATTGGTAACAGGCTCGATATTGAAACGAAATGAAATTGTATTGACTGCATTAATTTTCAAGAAATACACGAGGATATTCACGATTTTCAGCAGCTACGGATTTAATATCGGCTTGTTTATTTGAATACTTGAATCGCTCCAAAGGGCAGGGCTGAAATAACCCCTGACGAATTGACAATTAGGCTATATGAATCATCGGCAACTGTCAAGATATTTTCTTAACAGATGAAAATATGTTCATTGAATTTGGGCTCGGACTGGCAGGGGCAATAACTGCATTTCTGTCTGATAGGGGGCTCTGCTTTTCGGGAAAATTGCCTGAGCGATTAATCTGTTTTTCTCTTTCACGGATGGCGATGGTGTCGGCTTTAAGCCATTATGCTCTCTGTTTATGCATGACGCAGCTTGATATCTTCATGAAAACAAGTTATATGAAGAAAACAATTATGAACAGTTCCTTAAAAACAATAAGGCTTGAATATGACTTCGAAAGAACCGGAAAAATGGCTGAAGGTTGAAATAAGGGCGTCTGCGGACCTGATTGATGCCGTAAGTAACTTTCTGGACGAAACAGGCGCACAGGGCGTCTTTTCGGAATCATTGCTGCCGCCGGGAGCAGATGACTTTCCTGAGGCTGAAGGTTTTGAAGTCATCAATGCATTTTTCCCCGCCGATGTCCGCATCGAAAAACGGATTTATACCATACGCAAATATTTAAAGAGCCTTGAGGAAAT
>JAGFXG010000244.1 GCA_017860985.1 Deltaproteobacteria bacterium | reverse complement strand
TTATCGAAATGGACGAACGAAATTTTTTTTCAGAAAGAGAAAGGAGTTTCATATGTTGTGGACAATTGCTGTTGTGCTGTTAATTTTATGGGCGTTGGGAATGGTGTCGGGCTACACGTTGGGTTCTTTTATTCATGTCCTGCTGGTCATCGCTGTTATTATTGTGCTGCTCAGAGTCATTCAGGGCCGTAGAGTCGTTTAGACAAGGCGCATCGACTGGCGTGCATAACCTCATAGGTCGACACCGTAGTCCCATATGGGTATTAGGGGGACACATCTTGTCACTCCCGGGTGATTAAGTGGTTCGATTATCCCCGAACACACCGAAAGGACGGATAGTATGATTCAAAACACATCCCGTGAGATTAAAGATGAAGATGTAACCGATATTATAGCCAAAATTATTGCGTATATGGCCATCCCCGCCGCCATGTCCATGATTGTCATTGCACTATGGACGATTTTTGTCACATCAACAAATGCCTGCGGGTCCGGCATTTGTTGAAATAATTGAGGTTGCGACAATGTCCGCCACCAGTATTGGAAACCAGCCTTACCTCGACAACGACGAATTGAAAAAGCGAATTGTACTTTTGGAAGAAACGTCGCTGGAAAACGCAAGGACCAGAATAGAGGCACTGCAAGAATCCGAAAAGCGCTACCGGCGGCTCTTTGAATCAGCCAGAGACGGTATCTTGATTCTCGATGCAGAAACGGGCAAGGTCGTTGATGCCAATCCTTTTCTTTTGCAGTTGCTTGGTTATTCTTACGACGAAGTATACGGGAAATATATTTGGGAGCTGGGTGTCTTCAAAGACATTGCCGCGTCCAAGGAAGCTTTCCAGACCCTGCAGGATAATGAATACATCCGTTACGATGATTTGCCTCTGGAAACCCTTGATGGGAAGCCCATCGCCGTTGAGTTTGTCAGTAATGTTTACCTGGTGGACCATTGCAAGGTGATTCAGTGCAATATTCGCGACATCACCGAGCGAAAGCAGGCGGACGCCGAGCGCAAGCGATTGATGGCGGCCGTCGAGCAGTCCGGTGAGGTCATATTCATGACCGACGCCAAGGGGATTATCCGGTACGTGAACCCGGCCTTCGAGCGGACAACGGGTTACAGCCGAAAGGAAGTCGAAGGCCGGACCCCGAATATTCTCAAGAGCGGCGAACAGGACGATCAATTTTACCATAATCTTTGGGAAACAATCTCCAGCGGAAGAATCTGGGCGGGCCTCATGGTCAACCGCCGCAAGGATGGGACTTTCTATACGGAGGAGTCAACGATTTCGCCGGTTCGCGACCCTTCCGGCCGGATTGTCAACTATGTGGCCGTCAAACGGGACATCACCTCGCATCTGAGGCTGGCAGCGCAGTTTCATCAGGCCCAGAAAATGGAAGCCGTTGGCATGCTGGCAGGCGGTGTGGCTCATGATTACAACAATATGCTCAGTGTGATTATCGGTTACGCGGAACTCGCCCTGTTCAAAGTGGATGAAGCCCAGCTGCTTTATTCCGACCTTCAGGAAATCATCAAGGCTGCGAAAAGATCTGCGGATATTACCCGGCAATTGCTGACATTTGCCCGCAAACAGACGATAATACCCGTCGTGTTGGACATAAACCAGGCTGTGGAGAGCATGTTCAAAATGCTGAGAAGACTCATTGGCGAGGATATCGATCTGATCTGGAGACCCGATGCCAGCCCGTGTACAGTCAAAATGGACCCTGTCCAGGTCGATCAGATTCTGGCCAATCTATGTGTCAACGCGCGAGACTCTATAACCGACATCGGCAAGGTAACTATCGAAACAGGCAATGCCGTTTTTGATGACCAATACTGTTCTGATCATTTTGGGTTTATAAAAGGGGAGTATGCGATGCTGGCCATCAGCGATAATGGATGCGGCATGGACAAGGAGACCCTCGATCAGATTTTTGAACCGTTTTTTACCAGTAAAGGTGTAGGCCGGGGAACCGGCCTGGGACTATCGATGGTGCATGGCATTGTCAAACAAAACAATGGATTCATCAACGTCTATAGCGAACCCGGAAAAGGATCGACCTTTAGAATCTATCTGCCTCGGGATGCGGGTCAGTCGTCTTTCGTAAATCTTCAGGGAAAGGCTGGGCAATGCCCCCTTGGACATGGAGAAACAGTGCTGGTGGTGGAGGACGAACCTGAACTCCTGGATCTGGACAAAAAGATACTGGAAAAATTAGAATATCGGGTGCTCACCGCCGGCACACCGGCCGAAGCCATTCGGCTTGCCGAAGAACAAGCAGGCAAGATTCAACTTCTCATCACCGACATCATCATGCCGGACATGAATGGCAGGGTGTTGGCTGAACGACTGCACACCCTTTGCCCCGACCTGAAAATTATGTTCATGTCCGGCTATACGGCTAATATGATTGCACACCAAGGCGTACTCGATGAAGGTGTAAACTTCATCCAGAAGCCATTTGCGATGCATGACCTGGCTGTAAAAGTAAGGGAATCCCTCCTGCAAGCTTGATAGCCGGACTTCCCATGTCTTTTTGTTGCATCGCGTTCCGTTTGTTCATGCGGAAATATTTTTTTTCCCGCTATCAGGCGTCGGGACAATAGGCGAAATTCCTATCTTCATTCCAACGTCATGAAACTCCGTGTTAAGAGGAAATCAACACGGTCGCCTGCCCGGCATAAACGACAACGTACCTCAGAACAAACCCGCCCACCAGAACTGCTACAGTCGTAACGCCGGAAATCCAGGGATTGTGTTCCCGCAGAGCCTTATGATCGATCCTTTGCAGGACTGGTAATATGAAAAAAGAACATGAAATAAATACTAAAAAACGCAATTTTGATCAGGAGGCAACGAACTGGGATCAGGTTCCCGGCCGTGTAAAAGTGGCCGAGGGCATCGCCCAAAGCATGATCCGGGAGATCACCTTAACCCCTGACATGGACGTTCTGGATTTCGGTTGCGGCACGGGACTCTTGACTTTTGCCCTGCAGCCTTTTGTAAATTCCATAACGGGTGTGGACAGCTCCCGGGGAATGATCGATGTTTTCAGAAAGAAGATCAAAGAACAAAACCTGAAAAATGTAAAAGCTGAATTTGTTGACCTGGAAAAGGGTGATGTTCTGAGAGGTTCATTTCATCTTATTGTCAGCAGTATGACCTTGCATCACATTAAAAACATCACCCCATTGTTCAAACAATTTCATTCGCTGCTACTTCCATCCGGGCAACTGGCAGTTGGAGATCTGGAACCGGATGACGGCCAGTTTCACAGCGATAACGAAGGTGTGTTCCACTTTGGGTTTGACAGGAAAGAACTGCATCAAATTTTTGCAGACAATGGCTTTCGTGACGTTCGACATCTGACGGCCGCACAGGTTGAAAAACCGGTTGAAGGCGGACAAATCCGTTTGTTTGAAATATTTTTAATCATCGGCCGGAAATGTCCGTTGAATTTTTTCAATCGATTGTGATGATTCATTTTCATGAATATTACGCATTTTTCTCATCAAAACAACAAATCAAAAAACCAGTTCGT
>JAGFXG010000243.1 GCA_017860985.1 Deltaproteobacteria bacterium | reverse complement strand
TTCCCCTTGACAGAAATCCGTTTATAGGACAATCTGAACGCACACTTGGACATGCTAATCGTTGTTTTCACATCAGTAGATTTTCTGGTTAATTCATCAATACAAGCAATAGAGGAGAGGAACTGACAATGAAGAAAGAGGATTGTATTTTATTCAGCGGCGGCGCTCAGGGCGCGGAAGCGGAATTCGGAGCCAACGCTGAGAGCTTTGGAATAGAGGAAGTAAATTTTACTTTTGAGGGACATACGATTGTCCGTCACAGGGGCCTGCGTGTTCTCAATCACGAAGAGCTGAAAAACGGCGACGTCTCACTGGAATATATTTCCCGCCTGATGAATCGCCGTTATACGGACAACGTGACCTTCCGTAAAATCCTGCAAACGATCTGGTATCAAATCAATAATGGACAGGAAGTCTTCATTGTCGGCGAAATTCTGCCGGACAAAACCGTCAAGGGCGGCACCGGCTGGGGTGCGGAATTCAGCAAAATCTGCAACAAGACGCTTAATGTTTTTGACCAGAAAAAAAATGCCTGGTTCACCTGGAATAAACTCGAATGGGTCGAACGTAAAAAAGGCGATGAGCCGGTTATCACCTGTGCGCATTTTGCAGGCGGCGGCACGCGCTTTCTGGAAGAAAATGGCAGGAAGGCGATTAAGGATTTATTTGCCAGATCAATTGTCTGATTCGGAAACCGGCAAAAACATCGAATTTGTCCCAGGAATCCGGCCGCTGAAGACAGGCGCTATAGCCGTTTTTATTATTATTGAAGAGTGAATCACTTTATAATCATGATTGCTATATTCTTGACAGCGCCGGCGGGTTTTGCTAGCGCTATGTCCAATACAACATAATGTAAGGAGGGGGTATGTCTGATTTGTTGAAGTACAAGGATGTGTATGAGCAGTCTATCAATCAACCCGACGTTTTCTGGGGCAAAGCGGCTGAGGCTGTCCAGTGGACGAAGAAATGGGATAAAGTTCTTGATGACAGCAATAAGCCTTTTTATCGCTGGTTTACAGGCGGTGAGCTCAATACCTGTTACAATGCGCTTGATTATCAGGTCGAATCAGGCAGAAAAGACCAGGTGGCTGTTGTTTATGACAGTCCCGTTACCGATACCGTCAAAAAAATCACCTACGGGGAACTCCTCGATAATGTGGCTAAATTTGCAGGGGTGCTGGCAGGTTTAGGGGTCACCAAAGGCGACACGGTAATCATCTATATGCCGATGATTCCGGAAGCAATGATGGCGATGCTGGCCTGCGCACGCATCGGCGCCGTGCATTCTGTTGTCTTCGGGGGATTTGCACCCAACGAACTGGCCATCCGCATTGACGATGCCAAACCGAGAGTCATGATTTCCGCCTCCTGCGGCATCGAAGGGAAAAAGACACTGGCATATAAACCGCTGCTGGATGAAGCGATTAAGATTGCCGCCCATAAACCGGAAAAATGCATCATCTATCAGCGCCCGCAGGTGAAGGCAGAACTTCAGGCTGGACGCGATCTGGACTGGGAAGAGTTGATGCAGGCAGCAAAGGCTGTTCCCTGCGTGCCCGTCGCTGCAACCGATCCACTCTATATTCTTTATACATCGGGAACAACCGGCAAGCCCAAAGGTGTCATGCGAGACAACGGCGGCCATGCCGTCGCGCTGAAGTGGTCCATGAAGCACATTTACGACATCAAACCCGGCGAAGTTTTCTGGGCCGCCTCCGATGTCGGCTGGGTTGTCGGTCACTCCTATATTGTTTATGCGCCGCTGCTTTATGGCTGCACCACGGTTTTGTACGAGGGCAAGCCTGTTGGAACACCCGATCCCGGAGCGTTCTGGCGTGTCATTTCCCAGCATGACGTATCCGTCCTGTTTACCGCTCCGACGGCTTTCCGTGCCATTAAAAAGGAAGACCCCAATGGCGATTACCTGAAAAAATATAATATTTCCTGCCTGAGATACCTGTTCCTTGCGGGCGAGCGGCTGGATCCCGATACATATCACTGGGCCAGCGATATGTTGAAGATTCCCGTGGTTGATCACTGGTGGCAGACGGAAACAGGCTGGCCGATTGCGGCCAATTGCATGGGAATTGAAAAATTCCCGATCAAAGCGGGATCACCCACCAAACCGGTTCCCGGCTATAACGTTCAGATACAGGATATGGACGGCAAAACCCTGCCCAATGGAGAAGAAGGAGCCGTGGTGATTGAGCTGCCCCTGCCTCCCGGCTGCCTCCCCACACTCTGGAAAGACGATAAGCGCTATCTGGAATATGTCACCGAAAGACCCGGATATTATGTTACCGGCGATGGCGGCCGCTTCGATCTGGATGGATATATTTACATCATGGGACGCATCGATGATGTGATAAATGTGGCCGGCCACAGACTCTCCACGGGAGCAATGGAAGAAATCGTTTCCAAACATCAGGATGTTGCTGAATGCGCCGTGCTGGGTGCTGACGATCAGCTCAAAGGCCAGGTTCCGGTGGGTTTTGTTGTTTTGAAAGCCGGTGTGGATCGGAAGCCCGAAGAAATTGTTGCAGAGCTGGTGAAGATGGTGCGTTCCGAACTCGGCGCGCTGGCATGCTTTAAGGAAGCAGCCGTGGTAAAGGCATTGCCCAAAACAAGATCCGGCAAGATCCTGCGCTCCACAATGCGCAAAATTGTGGATGGCAAGGATTATATTGTTCCCTCCACAATCGACGACCCGGCAGTCCTCCCGGCTATTGCGGAATCGGCTAAAATGATCGGCTACGGGAAGAAGTGAAACAGACCATCAGGCTGCAGACTGTTAGGTTGTAGGTCGTTAGGTAAAAGAAGGCCGGCTGGATAATCTCCAGCCGGCTTTTGTAATTCTTTCAAAGAATTACTATTTGATCAGCTTGGCCAAACGATCCCAGCGGACACGCTTCTCTTCGGAGTCCCATGACCAGTAAAGAATGAAGGCTTTGCCCTGGACGTCCTTCAAATCGACAAAGCCCCAGAAGCGGCTGTCCAGGCTGTGATCTCGATTATCGCCCATCACAAAAAGAGAATTTTGCGGGACGGTTAACGGACCAAAGTTGTCACGGGGCTGAACCTCGGCCGGATAAATCGTATCATCGTCATAAACGCCGTAAGAATCCTCATAAACCTTATCATTAATGAACAGCTTCTTGTTTTTCATTTCTATCTTGTCGCCGCCGATGCCGATTACCCGTTTAATAAAATCCTTGGATCGGTCTTCCGGAAAAATAAAAACAACAACGTCGCCTCTTTTCGGGTCGGTTACGGGTATAATCGTTTTTCTGATAAAAGGAATTTTAACACCATAAATAAATTTGTTGACGAAAAGATGATCGCCGATCAGCAGGGTTGGAATCATCGAACCGGACGGTATTTTAAAGGCCTGTACGATAAATGAGATAATAAAACCTGCGATTAGGACGGCCATCAGGACTGCTTCAATAAATTCTCTGAGCTTCGACTTTATTTTTTCTGGTGGCGATTTTTTCCCCATAAATATCAACCTCTTTCAATTATTGCATGGATTGTAATAAGCGGATAGAAATACTTTTTTCTCAA
>JAGFXG010000242.1 GCA_017860985.1 Deltaproteobacteria bacterium | reverse complement strand
GGCCTGCAAAAGGTGAACTCCACAGGATCCCAAACAACATACCGTGCCACGACATGTACGCTGCGTGTGGGAAGGGAGAAGGGCAGGGCGAGAACGAATACTGCCGATCCGGCTACAATGGCGGCAATTCCGCCCGGTCTTGCGAAGAACACATCACCGATGATATCTATGTCTGATGTTTTTTCATCTACAAACCCTCCTTTTGGCAGGAAACTCGTTTTTTATTTGATTAATTATAGAAAACGCGGCCTTGTATGTCAAGGAAATCTTAAACAAAAAAATGATGTAAGGAATCAGTGATCCATGGTTTTGATGAGCTGCGTTTCTTCTTCATGATTTCCATTGACAGGCAGATGCTGCTTTTTTATATTCACCTGAAAAGATCAGCAGTCAATTATGGCTTCAGGAGTTTGGTCTCTGCGGTGCGGCGCGCGTGAACAAAACCGGACGACGCCTGAATAACCTGAACGGAAACCGGGAAAGGATGTGCAATTATTGAGGCAGATCGTTTACAGGCGCTGGATGTTTTTCGCGGCTTTACCGTTGCGCTGATGATTCTTGTCAACACACCCGGCAACTGGTCGTGTGTGTTTGAGCCTCTTCGGCACGCCAAATGGCATGGCTGCACGCCGGCGGATCTGGTGTTCCCGTTTTTTCTTTTCATAACGGGCGCGGCCATGAGGTATTCATTTAAAAAATATGACTACCAACGGTCTCATGCTGTTGTCGTGAAAGTGCTGAAAAGGGCAGTGCTGATTTTGCTGATTGGATTGGCTCTCAATTTCTTTCCTTTCCAGATGGAACTATCCAATCTTCGCATCATGGGAGTCCTGCAGCGAATTGCCATTGCATACGGCATTGCCGCTTTCATCTGCCTCGGTTCGGGCCGGTTGAAACTATTTTCCATTTCGTTTCTGGTGCTGATCGTTTACTGGGTTATGCTGATCGTTTTCGGTCACGGGGATCCGTATTCGCTGGAGAAAAATGTTGTCCGGCTTGTCGATCTTGCCGTACTGGGTGACAGCCATATGTGGCATGGGAAAATCATTCCATTTGACCCTGAAGGACTACTGAGCACTCTGCCCTCGGTTGTATCCGTGATGTTCGGATATCTGACGGGAAGTTATATTCAATCGCAACCGGATCTCCTGAAGAGCGCGTATAAAATGTCCCTTACGGGTATTGCCACGATTGTTGCCGGTATGGCATGGGGGCAGATATTCCCGATCAACAAATATCTCTGGAGCAGTTCGTATGTCCTTTACACGTCGGGATGGGCGATTATTATTCTGTCCATCTGTGTCTACATGATTGATGCGAAAGGCTACCGCAGATGGAGTAATCCGTTTTTTGTTTTGGGCATGAATTCGCTGTTTATTTACGTTCTATCCATAGTCTGGGTTAAAATTTTGCTGTATTGTGTTAAAATAAACAGATCAGACGGGTCAGTCATCAGCGGCTATCAATGGGTATTCAGTGAATGGTTTCTGCCGGCGGCCGGATGTTATTTCGGTTCGCTTTTATTTGCTTTGGCGAACGTCGGGTTGTTCTGGATGATAGCGCTGTCACTCTACAGGAGAAAAATATTTGTATCGCTCTGAAAGGACATGTGGATTAATTTCAACCTTACCGATCCGCGCGGATTTGTAGCCGGTGAGTACAAACTTCATATGATGATTAACGGCAACGTGGAAAAAACGCTGTACTTTAATGTCGAATGAAAACATGATTTGTACATGGTTTGCCCCTTGTCAGCGGGGATTATCTTACCGGGTCAGACGCTCCGGCGACAAAGGCAGGATAATGCTTCTTTCGGCGAAGAATGTTGCACTTTGTTTACGGGAATCGTCAGAGGAAGGTCTCCAAAGGAAAAATTACAGGGATGATTGATAAAAAAAGGTGGATTTTTTTTTAAAGAAGAGATAAATTTCCCCAAATTCGGTTTTACAAAAAACTTTAAAGGGGTGTCCAATGAACAGAGCAGAGTTAATCGAAGAAGTAGCAAAAGCAACATGCACCAAGAAAGAGGCCGATGAAGCAGTCAGCGCTACGTTGGCGGCAATCAAAAAAGCACTCAAGAAGGGCGAAAGTGTTACATTAGTGGGATTTGGTACCTTCTCCGTCAGCAAGAGGAAGGCCCGCAAAGGCAGAAACCCCCAGACAGGTGAAGCCATTAAAATCGCCGCAAAGAAGGTTCCGGTTTTCAAAGCAGGCAAGGGATTGAAGGACGCAGTTAAATAGTTCGTTTTTGTTTTTACTTCATTAAAAAAAGGCCGTCTCGTTTACGAACGAAGCGGCCTTTTTTTGTGCCGCTACAGAAGATTTATTTTGTTTATTTGTAAAGTTCTTCAATCCTACCCATTAAATTGTCCAGGACAACTTTACGCTTGAGTTTCATAGTCTGAGTCAGTGTGCCGTTATCCAGAGTGAACGGTTCGGAAAGAAGCAGAAACTTTTTGGGAATCTCGTAGCCGCCGAACTTGCCCTTCAGGTGGCTGGTAATAGATTCACTGATCATGTCGATGATGTCCTGACGCGCCACAAGTGCTTCAATATCTGTCGGCAATCCTTTTTCCCTGGCATAGCGCAGAAGAACATCGAAATCCGGAACGACAACGCAAATGTTGTAGGGCCTGTTGAGGCCGTATACGACAGCCTGCTGGACAAAAGGTACGAGGCAGATTTCTTCTTCCAGCGAGACCGGGAAGACAAATTTTCCGTTTTCCAGTTTATACTGCTCCTTGATGCGGCCGGTGATGTAGAGGAATCCATCCTTATCCAGTCGTCCGCGATCGCCGGTGCGGAAACCACCGTCGGGTGTCATGGTGGCCTTTGTGTCTTCCGGACGGTTATGATAACCCTTCATGACATTGGGGCCGTAAACAACAATTTCACCGTCCGTTGCCCCCTCTTCAACCACGGAAGAATCGATGACGACCTTGACCTTATCAATGATCTTGCCGACACTGCCGAGTCTGTAGTCAAAGGATGCATTCATCGAGATACCTGGTGATGTTTCCGTGAGACCGTAACAATCATAGATGGGAACACCGATATCAAAGAAAAATTTGCCGATTTCGGGATTCATAGCTGCACTGCCGGTCATGGATCCCAGCATTCTTCCGCCCAGACGCTCCCGGATCTTCGCAAAAACTATTTTATCCGCCAGTTTGTATTTAAGATTGGTCATAAAATCGGATTGTTCGTTGGCCGCCAGTTCCCGCCGTTTCTTGGCCGCTTCAATGCCCATCACAAACAGAGCTTTGGCCAGTCCCCCCTCCTGGTTCATTTTGTCCCACAGGCCGGCGTAAATCCGGTTGAATACGGTGGGCACAGCAATCAGGAAGGTGGGTTTGACTGCAAGAATATCATTGACAATTGTTTTCGCGCTTTCCGCGAGACCCATGGCGCCGCCCAGGCGGATGATTGCGTAGAGCTCCGCGGTCTGTCCGAAGGAATGCGCCCAGGGCAGAATGGTCAAAGAAAGTACTTCGTTTTCCAGAAGTTCAGGATACATCTTGAGGCCTGCATGAGCATTGCTGGTGAAATTCATGTGACACAGCAAAACACCTTTGGGGTTGCCGGTTGTCCCCGATGTGTAGATGAGCTCGGCGATGTCGTCCGGAGCCGGGCATAAAGCAGCTACAGCCTTGGCGGCTCCTTTCTTTTCAAGCGCGGCCATGGAATTCTCGTCTTCCGCTTCGATGACAAAAATATGTTTGAGCGTGGGAATTTCTTTGGGAAAATTTTTGATTTTTTCGTATATTTCCGGTTTGGAGACAAAAAGGACCTGGACCTGGCTGTCGGTGATGATGTATTTCCAAATCTGCACGAGTTCGGCTTCATACATGGGCACGAAACGGGCGATGCGTCCCCAGGAAGCAAACGCCACCACAGGCCATTCCAGTCGGTTGTTGCCGATGAAACCAACGACATCGCCTTTGCCAATGCCAAGTTGGGCAAGCCCGGATCGAAGGTTGTCGATACGTGTTCCTATTTCTTTATAAGTTACCCATTCGTAGACAGCG
>JAGFXG010000241.1 GCA_017860985.1 Deltaproteobacteria bacterium | reverse complement strand
CAGCCTGAGTGGCAGTAAGGTTATTGTAAAGATAACTACGCTCGCTCGTTTTTGAAATAGCAGGCTGAATCATAAAAGGGCCATAGGTGAATGTATATTTGATTCTTCCCTCTGGCTGACTGTTGTTGCCAAAAACCGTTCCTGTTGCTCCGTAGTTCATAATACCCACATCGAATATACCGATGGGTGAACTGTAGTTGACATAAGCCCAGTCAAACGCGATGTTTTCATTTTCAGCTGCAGTTCCGTAAGAGTCAACAGCCCTTGTCGTGCCCGGCGCAGTTCTGGATGCACCCCAGGATCTCTCCATGGCGTCAAAACGAGTAATCAGGGTCAAACCGGGTGCTACGATAAACTCTGTTTTAACTCTTAATCCCTGATAATAAAAAGCGGTACCCGGACCGCAATCCCTGCAGAAGGTTGTCTTGTCCAGATACATCCCTGCCGCATAAAATTCGCCGCTGAATTTTAAATCAACAGCCATTGCTTGCGTACTGACGGCTGCAATCAGCCCCAGTGACAGCAAAACCAACCAAAATCTCTTCATGTTTTCCTCCTGAATTCAAACTTATTTACCTAACCAACGGGTATTTAATTTATTTTTTATCCAAAATCCTGCAGATGAATGATTAAAAATATTTCTCTATTACCTTCCGGACAGGGTTTAGTATCCACCCAAATTTCAACGTGGGCTTATAGCAAAAATTGATGGTCTTGTAAACAGAAAAATACAGATATTTTGTAAGAATATGTAAGAAAGTGTAATGAATTCTATTGATAAATTTGCGAATATGTTTTAATGAATCCCTCGTTAATGAAGGAGGCAGAATGTCAAAAGAGCTGATGAACACTAAAGAAGTTGCCCAGTATCTTGATATTCATGAAAAACAGGTCTATCTTCTCATTAAAGCGGGAAAAATTCCCTGTACACGTGTAACGGGGAAATGGATTTTCCCCGTTGGGCTTATTGACGAATGGATTCGAACCAGCGCGCAGGATTTCCTTCAGCAGGCCAGAAAAAAGATCAATTCTATCGAAGGATCGCTTTTGGCGGCCGGCAGCAATGATCCGGTGTTGGACATGCTTCTGACAGCTATCAAAAGGGACCATCCGGCATTTAATATCTTTTCAACCAATACCGGCAGTGTCAACGGTCTGGAGGCCCTCAACACGGGACTCACGGATATTGCCTTTGCTCACCTCTATGATTCAGCTTCAGGAGATTATAATACCCCTTATTTAAAACAGCACTGCCCGAATCGTTCTCCGGTAGTTGTTAATCTGTTTTATCGTCAAATCGGATTCCTTGTCGCTAAAACAAAATCGAAAATCTTTAAAGGATGGGACAGTCTGACACAGAAAAGCATACACTTTGTAAACCGGCAGAAGGGGTCAGGCATTCGCGTCCTGCTGGATCAGGAGCTGAATGAAAGAGGCATCGCCTCCGGAGATATTTCGGGTTATGAAAATGAAGTCTATACGCATTTTGAAGTTGGCCTGTCTTTGATTTCGGGAGAGGCTGACACGGGGATTGCGTCTGCCGCCGTGGCCAAAATCCTGGACCTGGATTTTCGGCCGTTGGTCGATGAACGTTTTGACATGATTCTCGATAAGAAAACGTTCTTTCAACCGGCGATTCAGGCTTTCATCGAAACACTTCAGTCGGTGAAGTTCAAGAACCGTGTTGAAAAAATAGGGAGTTACAATTTTATGGATGCAGGCAGAATTCTCCATTCTTAAAGAAATTAACCTTAAAATACATACGATGGAAAGGAGTAGATAATATGAGAATATTTATTGGAAAATTTCTGGTGCTGCTTTTAGTGCTATGGTCAAGTTTTGCAATGGCCGCGGACGGGGATAAATTCATTTTTTTATCCAGTACGATCGGACCGATCGATTCCGGCATTGTCAGTGCCCTGGAGGATCAATTTGAAAAGGAGACCGGTATTCGTGTGCGTCATGTAGGTGCAGGAACCGGAGCTGCTCTTAAAATGGCAGAGAAGTGCCAGATCGATCTGGTGATGGCTCACGCTAAATCTCTCGAAGAAAAATTTATTGCAGATGGTTTTGGCACCGAGAGAATTCCGTTGATGTACAATGATTTTGTCATCGTCGGGCCCTCTGCTGATCCGGCGATGATCAAGGGAGAAAAGTCAGCGACAGAGGCTCTGAAAAAAATCATGAGTAAAAGCGTCAAATTCATCAGCCGCGGCGACAAGTCGGGAACGCACGTAGCGGAAATGGACCTCTGGAAAAATGCCGGCATCAAACCCGAAGGGTCATGGTATGTGGTTTATGAAAAAGGGTCGGAGGGTAATGCCCCGACATTGAAATATACCGATCAACAGGCAGCCTACACGGTGATTGACAGGGCCACTTATTTGTCATTGAAGGATTCGATCAAACTGATTATCCTGGTGGAGGGCGACGAGGCTCTCCTGAATTACATCTCATTGATACCGGTGAATCAGGCAAAATGCGCCGGGGTCAACAAAAAAGACACCATCAAGTTCGTCAAATGGATGACCTCGCCCGCAAAAGGACAGAAGATCATCCGGGATTTCGGCAAAGACAAATATGGTTCACCGTTGTTCTTCCCCAATTCCCTGGAATGGCAAAAGACACAGAAGAAATAAAAATTATTTCGATTTAAAGGAGATCAATCATGACATTATTCAAAAACAAAAAATGGACGATCACGTTATTGATTGCGGCAGTGCTTGTCGTAATGGGAGCAGCGAATGTTTTTGCGGCACCCAAACAAAAGAATATCATTCTGGCCACAACAACCAGCACACAGGACTCGGGACTGCTCGATAAATTGATACCGATATTTGAAAAGAATACAGGTTACTTTGTCAAAACGATTGCCGTAGGTTCCGGCCAGGCCATGGCCATGGGGAAAAAGGGCGAGGCAGACGTCATGCTGGTACATTCACCGGATGCCGAAAAGAAGTTAGTTGAAGAAGGATACGGCATCAACCGTCGTCTGGTTATGCACAACGATTATATTATTGTTGGCCCTGCCGCTGATTCCGCCAAAATTAAAGGCGTGAAATCATCAACGGATGCAATGAAACTGATCGCCAATGCCAATGCGCTATTCGTTTCCCGCGGCGACAATTCGGGAACACATTCTCAGGAAAAGAAATTATGGAAAGCAGCCGGCATCGAACCTGGGGGACAGAAATGGTACCAGGAAACCGGCCTTGGAATGGGGCAGACGCTTAATGTAGTTTCCGAGAAAAAAGGCTATACCCTTGCTGACCGTGGCACTTATCTGGCGATGAAAAAGAGTCTGGGATTGGATATTCTGGTGGAAGGCGACGCAGCGCTGCTCAACATTTATCATGTGATTGAAGTCAACAGCGCCAAATGGCCAAAAGCCAATGCCGGAGGTGCCAGAGCCTTTGCCGATTTCATGGTCTCCAAAAAAACGCAGGACATCATCAAGACATTCGGCGTGGATAAATTCGGGTCACCCCTGTTCTTTCCGGATGCGGGCAAAAAAGTGGAAGATTTAGGGAAATAACGGCCGGGGGCATTGCGTGGAATTAATTATTCAGGGGATCATAAA